>NZ_JBREBQ010000003.1:0-173430 GCF_052906625.1 Geobacillus sp. CCR
TTGACTGTTTCCATTCTACCAACTTCGTGGTCTGTATGCGGAAGAAGGATCCTGACTGATGAACCGATTTCATCCAGCTAACATATTTCTGGGGTTGAGTGGAAATCACAGAAAATGGTGAAGACCCGTTTTTATTTAATCATAACATTGATGAACGATGCGTGTCACTCCTTTAATGTCGGCTGTCATTCCTTCTTTTTCTATCTTCCAACGGTTTTTTGATGTGTTCTGCTAATGTTGAGCTGTCAATCGCTCGTCGGACGGCGGTTTCAATGATAATATACAGCATGAATGTAGAAAAGAAGATTGAAAAGATCAACCATCCCCAAGAATAGGACATTGTGCTTTCCTCTATCTCTTTCGATATTGTCTGTTTATTTCCTCATATTTCTTTTGTTTTTCCTATCAAAATTTGTTGCTTTTATAGTAATATAGAAGTGAAAGTGATTGAATCTGAGCGAGGGGGATGGGCATTGAAAAAACGGAAGAAATACGCGGCAGCGAGCGTGGCGTTGGCGTTGGGGCTGCTGGCTCCTTCGTTTGGGCCGACGGCGGTGGGCGCGGAGGATCGGGATGTCGTCAAGCTGCGCATTTTAGAGACGACGGACGTACATATGAATCTCGTCAACTACGATTATTTCAAAGATAGTCCGACGAATGAGTTTGGGTTGTCGAAGACGGCGCGTTTGATCGAGCAGGCGCGCGCTGAGCAGCCGAATACGCTTCTGTTTGACAACGGGGATTTGATTCAAGGAACGCCGCTTGGCGACTATGTGGCCAAAGTGAAGCCGCTGCAAGACGGAGAAGTGCATCCAGCGGTGAAACTGTTGCATTTGTTGAAGTATGATGCGGCGACGGTTGGGAACCATGAGTTCAACTATGGCTTGGATTTCCTCAATGAAGTGTATGACGATGCCAAGCTGCCGATCGTGAATGCGAACGTGTACCGTGACGATCATGACCAAAATCCGGATAACGATGTCAACTATTTCACGCCGTATCAAATTTTAGAGAAAGAAGTCGTTGATGAAGACGGGGAGAAGCATACGCTGAAGATCGGCGTCATCGGCTTTGTGCCGCCGCAAATTATGGATTGGGACAAAGCGAATTTGCAAGGGAAAGTGATTGCGAAAGACATTGTGCAGTCGGCGCAAAAGTATATTCCAAAAATGAAAGCGGAAGGGGCCGATTTGATCGTTGTGCTATCGCACTCGGGCATTGAGACCGGCGGAAACAGCCCGAATATGGAAAACGCATCGTATTATTTAACGCAAATTCCGGGGGTCGACGCCGTGTTGACCGGCCACCAGCATAAAAAATTCCCGGCCCTTCCAGGCACAACACCAGATTTTCCGGACGGAAACGGAATCAACAATGAAACCGGCACGATTAACGGTGTTCCGGTGACGATGCCGGGTTCATGGGGCGATACGCTCGGTGTGATCGACTTGACGGTTGAGCAAGTCGATGGAAAATGGAAAGTGACGCAAGCGAAAGCCCAACTCCGTCCAGTGTATGACAAGGCGACGAAAACGCCGTTGGTTAACAGCGATTCGGCCGTCGAGCAGGCCATTCAGGCGGAGCACGAAGCGACGATCCAGTATGTCCGCAGCCCGGTTGGAAAAACTACGAGCCCGATCAACAGCTATTTTGCGCTTATCAAAGACGATCCGTCCGTGCAAATCGTCACGAATGCGCAAAAATGGTATGTCGAAAAGATGTTGAAAGGGACGAAATATGAAGGCCTTCCGGTGCTGTCGGCCGGCGCTCCGTTCAAAGCCGGCGGACGCGGCGGGGCGAGCTACTATACCGACATCCCGGCAGGGGAAATCGCCATTAAAAACGTTGCTGATTTGTACTTGTATCCGAACACGGTGTATGCGCTGAAAATTACGGGAGCCGAGTTGAAAGAATGGCTTGAGTGGTCGGCGGGGCAATTCAACCAAATCGACCCGAACAAGACAGACGTTCAGCCGCTTGTGAACAACGACTTCCCGACGTACAACTTCGACATTATTGATGGAGTGACGTACGAGATCGATGTCACCGAGCCGGCGAAATACGACAAAAACCAAAATGTGATCAATCCGAACGCGAGTCGGATTAAAAACTTGAAATTCGAAGGCAAGCCAGTGACGCCGAACATGGAATTTATCGTCGCAACGAACAACTATCGGGCGACGACAAACCGGATCATCAATCCGGGCGGGAAAAACACG
Source organism: Geobacillus sp. CCR (assembly GCF_052906625.1). Lineage (NCBI taxonomy): Bacteria > Bacillati > Bacillota > Bacilli > Caryophanales > Anoxybacillaceae > Geobacillus > Geobacillus sp. CCR. The sequence continues at coordinate 2,220 of NZ_JBREBQ010000003.1, forward strand.
ATTTTGGCTGCGCCGGATGAAAACCGGCAAGTGATCATCGATTACATTCGGGAAAACGGAACGATCAACCCGTCGGCGGATGGCAACTGGCGGTTTGCGCCAGTGAAAGGGAAAGCGCCGGTGACCGTCACGTTTGAATCGTCGCCGGAAGCGCAAAAATACTTGCCGCAAGACGGCAGCATCCGCTATGTCGCCACCTTGCCGAGTGGATTTGCCCAATATGAATTTGCCTTGCCGCTTTGGAAGGAAGAAAAGCCCAACCCGCCCAAGCAGCCCGAGAAGCCAACCACTCCTCCAGGCCAAGTGAAAAAAGTGTACTGGGATGGCGTGGAGTTGAAAAAAGGGCAAATCGGCCGCTTGACGGTGCAAAAGCCGATCAATCTATGGAAACGGACGAAGGATGGGCGCCTTGTGTTCGTCCGCATCTTAAAGCCTGGGGAAGTGTACCGCGTCTACGGGTATGACGCGCGCTTCGGCGGGCAGTACGCGGTCGGCGGCGGGTATTACGTGACCGACATCGACACGCACATCCGCTATGAAACGCCGTCAAAGGAGAAGTTGAAGCAAGCAAATGGATGATAACATCAAACACGGCCTTGTGCCGCCATTCATGGCGGGCAAGGCCGTGTTTTTTGTCTCAATGATAGAGCGGAATATCTTTACAACGCGATCGCAGGCATCAAGGCCATGCCACCAACCGTGGTTCGGTCCAACGGACGAATTCACCAGTCCACGGTCGGGTTGTGATCGGCCGAGCGATGGTAGAAACGGTCGTTTTTCTAGGAACCCAAACCGAAACCGAACCGCCATTGACTTTGAATTCCCCCCATCCATCACTGTTGATGGTGACGGTGTCACTCCGGTTGCCGGTAAGGTCATAGAACACTTTTCCAGCGTGTTGTTTGCCAACGTACATCCATTTGCTTCCTCCCGGCCCATCGGTGATCAGTGCGGCCAGTCCGGATCCTGGTTTTTCAGTGACCCCTTCCCTTGTCCACCCGATGATGTCGGAGTGATCAAGATAATCATGTTGCGTTCCGTAAGCATAATCCCTGCGCGCGATGAGGAGCGGATCGATTTTGCTTTTCAGCGAAGGAATGTTATATTGTGGAATGCCATAATAGTCACCATAAAAGACGCACGGGTATCCTTCCTGCCGAGTTAGAATAAAGGCGTAAGCCAACGGTTTGAACCATGGGTCGACCCATGACTGCAGCGCTTGGCCGGGTTCGGTGTCATGATTATCAACGAAGGTGACGGCCAATGTCGGTTGATCTTTCATGAGAGTATTGGTCATTAACGTGCGCATATCAAATGCGCCCCCTGATTTGGAAGCGGTATAAAATTTGTTGTGTAACGGGGCATCAAACAAAGACATCGTTCCGTCTGTTTTCGTAATGTAATTGTGCAACTTGTTGATGTCATAGCTCCAATATTCCCCGACGGTAAATAGCGGCTTGCCAGTCTGAGAACGCACATACGACAACCAATCAGGAAAAAAACTGAACTTAATATGCTTGACGGCATCAAGCCGGAACCCATCAATGTTCGTTGTGTTGACATACCATTTCCCCCAGTTTTTCAGCTCGGTCACGACTTCGGGATGATCCATATCAAGGTCGGCATACATTAAGTAGTCATAGTTTCCGTTTTCCGTGTCTACTTCCCAATCCCACGCTTTGCCGATGCCGCGGAATTTGTAAATGCGGCTCAATTTTCGGCTTTCGTCCCAATCAACGCCGTCAAAATGGTACCAGCGCCACTTAAAGCTGGAGTAGGTGTTGCCCCGCCCGGGAAAATCAAATTTCGTCCATGCTTGGATTTGATAGGTGCCCGAGATTTCTTGGTTGCGGTCGGACGGATTGACTTCGACGGCGTCCACCCATTCCGTGCCGTCAGCGCCGCCTTTATGGTCGAACACGACATCGGCGTACACTTGCATTCCAGCGGCGTGGGCGGCTTGAATGGCTTGAAGATATTGAGCTTTTGTTCCGTATTTTGTGCGGACGGTCCCTTTTTGATTGAATTCGCCGAGGTCATACAAGTCGTATACTCCGTACCCTACGTCGCTGCGGCTTGTTCCTTTGTAAGCGGGCGGCAGCCAAAGAGCGGTGATGCCAAGGCTGGATAAGTTGTTGGCTTCATTGGCCACTTTGGTCCATAACGTGCCATCATCCGGCAAGTACCATTCAAAATACTGCATCATGGTGCCGTTAAACGGTGCGGCAGCCTTGGCGGGCTGTCCTGTTGGGCAGAACAGCGAGGCAGTGAGCAAAAACGCGAGCAGGAACATCCATCCTTTTCGAATGATGCGGTGAAACGTTAGCACAATGCCCTTCCCCCCTTAATCAAATGTTACATTCGACGGTTTGGCTTCCAAAAAATTAAGGGAAACGATTGCATAAAAAGAGTAAAAAGGGAGCAAACCCTCGAACGTTTACGTCTATTATAATTTTTATTTGTAATCGTTTTCAATATCGAATTTAAACAATTTTGAGTTTGACATGAATCGAAAATAGAACAACGGAACGATTCGTTTTTCAACATGGGGAAAATATAGTTGAAATATTCTGTTTATTCGTATAAGATAAAGATTGATGAAATCGTTTGCATCAACCATTTTGTGCAAACGATTGCACAAAGAATATAAAAAGGAAAGGAGAGAAGGAAGTTGGCCAAACAAAGGAGAAGGGAGCGGGGGATGATCAAGAGGGCAAGGAGAATGCTATCATTGGTTTTGGCATCGGTGTTGTTGCTGGCATTGACTCCTTTCCAAGCGGTTGCCGCTGCGAACGAGGCAGGAAGTTCTAGCGCTCTAGGGAATGGAGCGCATCGGTGGACGGCCGAATCCACGGCCTCGCAACCACGGACGATCACGCTAGTCGGCAATTTGCAAGATGAGTTGGGCCATACGGCGGAATGGGATCCGGGGGCATTGGCGACGAGGATGCATGATGAAGGGAATGGGCTTTATACATTCACCGGGACGCTGCCAGCCGGGACCTATGAGTACAAAATTGCGGTCAACGGCAGCTGGGATGAAAATTACGGCGCCGGCGGCCGCAATGGCGCAAATCTGGTGTTGAAGCTGGATCGGCAAACCGAGGTGACGTTTTATTACCATGACCGGACGCATGCGATCGCGGATTCGACATGGTATACGGCGATTGCGAAGGAGAAACAGCCGCGTCTTGTCGGGACGGTGCTGCCGGCCATCGGCTATGAGGGGGAGAGCAACGGATGGACTCCGGGGACATCGACGGCGCTGTTGACCGATGATGATTTTGACTCGGTGTACACGTTTACGGCGCAGGTGCCGAAAGGATCGTATGAATATAAAATTGTCCTCGGAAACAATTGGAATGAGAGCTACCCACAAGAGAATGCACGCTTAAATGTTTTGGAAACGACGATCATTACATTCTTCTTCAATGCGAAAACAAAAGAGGTGTACACCGACTACAACCCCAATGGCTCTGACGGTGTTGTTCAGAAAGACCGATTAAAACACAATACATGGGATACGCTGTACCGCCAGCCGTTTGGTGCGGTGAAAGCGGGAACGAAGGTGACGCTTCGTCTGGCGGCGAAAAAAGGGGATTTGACGAAGGCGGATGTGTATGTGAAAAATGCGACGACCGGAACCGCCAAAGTGTACACGATGGAAAAAGCTGGGGTGATCGGCGATGATGAATATTGGGAAGCTTCGTTTACCCCTGATGTCCGGGGAGTGTATGGCTATAAATTTATCGCGGTAGATGCAGGAACGAAAGCGGAGTACGGGGAGGACACGCAGGAAGGGCAATGGGGAAAAGCGGTCGACAAAAGTGCCGAGCTGTTCCAGCTGACCGTTTATGATCCGAATTACAAAACACCTGATTGGATGAAAGAAGCGGTTGTGTATCAAATTTTCCCGGATCGATTTTTTAATGGGAACCAAGCGAATGATCGCGCGAAACAAAATGCGCGCGGGGCGCAGCCGATTGAGCATCGCGATTGGTTCGATTTGCCCGATAATCCGCGCCTTGTCGGGACGAGCGGCTACGATGGCGACGGCGAATGGTCGAATGACTTTTTCGGCGGCGATATCGCCGGAATTGAGCAAAAGTTGGATTATTTGCAGTCGCTTGGGGTGAACACGATTTACTTAAATCCGATCGCCAATGCGCCATCGAACCATAAATATGATGCGAGCAATTACAAAGAGTTGGATCCGATGTTCGGTTCCCCGGAAGAATTCCAATCGTTTGTGCAGGCGCTTGCGAACCGGAGAATGCATCTCATCTTAGACGGGGTGTTCAACCACGTATCCGACGATTCAATTTACTTTGACCGCTACCACCGCTATCCGACCGTCGGCGCGTATGAATATTGGGAAGCGGTTTACGATTTGATGAATGAAAAAGGATTGAGCGAGGAAGAAGCGCGGAAACAAGCGGAGGAGAAGTTCAAACAAGAGGGACAGACGTTCAGCCCGTATGGATTTCACCTTTGGTTCAATATTGAAAACAAAAAAGTCGATGGCCATTATCAATACCAATCATGGTGGGGCTATGACAGTCTGCCAGAGTTTAAGTCGGTGACGGGGGAAAAAGTGCCCTATGCGAGCGAGTTGAACAACGATGCGCTCGCGAATTACATTTTCCGTGAAGCGGACTCGGTGGCGAAAAGCTGGATTGCCCGCGGCGCCTCCGGCTGGCGGTTGGATGTGGCCAATGAGGTGGATCCGGCGTTTTGGCGCGAGTTTCGCCAAGAATTGCTTCAAGGGTCGTACGACCGCGGTCCGACGCTGAAAGACGGGGAACAGCCGCTCATTTTAGGGGAAATTTGGGATGACGCATCGAAATATTTTCTAGGCGACCAGTACGATTCCGTGATGAACTACCGGTTCCGCGGGGCGGTGCTTGACTTTTTGAAAAACGGAAATGCGGAAGAGGCGGACAAGCGGCTGACAGCCATAAGGGAAGACTACCCAAGTGAAGCGTTTTATGCGCTGATGAACTTAATTGGTTCGCATGACACGGCGCGGGCGGTCTTTCTGCTTGGGAACGGAACGGATTCATCCGAGCGGGCGGAGCTGGATCCGAATTATCGTGAGGAGCTAGGGAAAAAGCGGCTCAAGCTGGCGGTGATTTTGCAGATGGGATACCCGGGAGCGCCGACGATTTATTACGGCGATGAAGCGGGAGTAACAGGCTCAAAAGATCCGGACAACCGCCGCACGTATCCGTGGGGCAAAGAAGATCAAAATCTGTTGGCCCATTATCAGAAAGTGGGGCACATTCGCCAGCTCCATCAATCGTTGTTGGCCCATGGCGACATCAAGACGGTGTATGCCAAAGGGGATGTATACGTATTTGCCCGTCAATACGGGCGTGAAGCGGCGCTCATTGCTGTTAACCGCGGCAGTGAGGACAAAACGGTGACGCTTGACGTCGCTTCGTTGCTTCCAAACGGCACCGTGCTGACGGATGAGTTGCATGATGGCGGGAAAGCCACGGTCGCTGGCGGAACGTTGACGGTCACGATTCCGGCCCTGGATGGACGGATGATGTTTGGGACGGTGACGGTGGAAATGCCGGCAGCAGTCAGAAATTTGCAGGCGAGCCCTTCGGATGGCCGTGTCATGTTAACGTGGGAAGGAAATGCGTCGAGATACCGAATTTACGAGTCCACGTTAAGAGGGGCCGGTTATACGATGGTGCAAGAGACGGAAACAACTTCGGCTACGATCGGTTCGTTGACGAACGGAACAGCCTATTACTTTGCCGTTGCGGCGGTCGATGAAAACGGGAATGAATCACCGAAGGTCGAAACGAATCGCGTCGTTCCTCATTACCCGCTGACGAGCGACAATGTCCAGTTCGTGACAACGTTAAGCGATGCCACACTGGATTTGTCAAAGCCGCAGCAAGTGGATGTCCATGTCAACATCGACAATGTGACAAGCAAAGGAGCAGCTGATGGGTTGCAAGCGGTGTTGCAAGTGAAAGGCCCGCATGACGAAACATGGAAAGAATACAGAGCGTCCTACCAAGGACAAGACGGCGACGCCAACGTGTTCCGGGCTTCCTTCACTCCGCTCGCCGCAGGGACGTATACGTATCGTTATGCGCTGACGACCAATCTCGGCGAGGAATGGGTGTATACAGCAGAGAAGCAAGTGACGTTTGCGGCAGACAGCAGCGACCAAATAGCGCCAGCAGACGCCATCGAGCTGCGGCAGCCTGCGGTTGAATCCGGACAAGTGAATTTATCATGGACGTTTGTTGGGAAAAAAGATGGAGATGCTTATTTGTTAGCCATCGAGCGCAACGGTGATATCGTGCATACAACCACTTCGATCGGCGATTCATTTACAGACTACGATGTCGAAAACGGCACCGAGTACACGTATGTTGTCAAGTTGTATGACCGCGCCGGCAATGTTGTGGAGTCGAACACGGTCAAGGTGACGCCGGACATTGTGATGGTGAAGGTGATTTTTAAAGTGAAAGCGCCGGATTATACGCCGCTCGATGCCCGCATTACGATTCCGAACAGTCTGAACGGCTGGAACACAGGAGCGTGGGAGATGTCGCGCAACGGTGCGGTGACGCCCGATTGGCAATTTACCGTCGAGGTGCAGGAAGGGGAAACGATCACCTATAAGTATGTGAAAGGCGGATCGTGGGATCAAGAGGGGTTGGCCGACCATACGCGTGAGGACGACAACGATGATGACGTGAGCTACTACGGCTATGGGACGACTGGCACCGACTTGAAAGTGACGGTCCACAATGAAGGAAACAATACGATGATTGTGCAAGACCGCATTTTGCGTTGGATCGATATGCCAGTCGTCATCGAAGAGGTGCAAAAACAAGGGAGTCAAGTGACGATCAAGGGCAATGCCATTAAAAATGGCGTTTTGACGATCAACGGTGAGCGGGTGCCGATTGATGGCCGGATGGCATTCTCGTACACGTTTGCGCCGGCCAGCCATCAAAAAGAAGTGTCGATTCATATTGAACCATCGGCTGAAAGCAAAACAGCCATTTTCAACAACGACGGCGGAGCGATTGCGAAAAACACGAAAGATTATGTGCTGAATTTAGAAACGAAGCAATTGAGCGAAGGGAAGTTGACAACGCCGCCAAGCAACGGCGATTCTCCGGGAAGCGAAACGCCGTCCCATGACGGAGGGGCAACACCAGGCAACGGCACCTCTCCGGGCAGCGGTGGTCCATCGGATGGCGCATCCCCTGGGGGGAGCGTTCCGCCGGGCGGCACAGCTCCACCGGGAAACGAAGCGCCTCCATCCAGACCGCCGCAAAAACCGTCTCCATCGAAACCAAAAGAGAAACCGAGAAAGCCAACCACTCCTCCAGGCCAAGTGAAAAAAGTGTACTGGGATGGCGTGGAGTTGAAAAAAGGGCAAATCGGCCGCTTGACGGTGCAAAAGCCGATCAATCTATGGAAACGGACGAAGGATGGGCGCCTTGTGTTCGTCCGCATCTTACAGCCTGGGGAAGTGTACCGCGTCTACGGGTATGACGCGCGCTTCGGCGGGCAGTACGCGGTCGGCGGCGGGTATTACGTGACCGACATCGACACGCACATCCGCTACGAAACGCCGTCAAAGGAGAAGTTGAAGTTGGTGAATGGGGAGTAAGCAAGAAAGCGAGGCTGTCCGAATGAATGGGGCAGCCTCGCTTTTTGCACGTTATTGTTCACTCGTGACCGTAACCGCCAACCCGTCCGCATCATAGGAAAGGGCAATCACAAGGCCGTCTTTGTGAAATGCGAGTGCAGGCGGGTAGCCTTGGCCAGAATTGGACTGTTCATACTGGTTTCCAAATAGCGTGATGAGCTGTTGTTTCAAATTGTTATAAATCGCTGTGAGCTGATCTTTTGTATACTCCTGGCCGGCATCGAACGAGTAGCCGTAGAAGGCAAGCTTTCCGTTCTCAAATCCATAGACGAGCAGCGTATGATATCCGAAAAGAGAAGTCGAATAGACCCAGGCTTGGCCGCCGTCTATATTTTCTTGTAGGATAAATTTTGCGGTTTCCAACTTCTTGACTTGAGAAGTGGACATGCCGAGTTTTACTCCACGGAACAGCTGTTCCATTTTAACTTGATTGAGTTTTGCTTTGGAAGGAGTTTCGTATTTTACCCGGGCATCGCGATCGACATAATATCCGCCGCCTAAACCTAACATGCCAGGTTTAAACGTGTAAATGCGATAGACTCCGCCGGCTTTTAACGTTTTTATGTAAACTTTCTTCTCTCCTTGTAACTTATAAAGCTCGGTATCTTTCAAAACAGTTAATTTGCCGATCTGTCCCTGCACCAATTCCATGCCATTCCACCAAACTTTTGCTTGCGCATCGTGGGCGTGAAATGGCGACAGAAGGATTCCGGCGCTTAGCGCTGAGACTGCTAGAAATTTTTTCATGATCTTCATAAAGTATGCTCCTCTCTCACGAAAATGGAAGAATAATATGATCCATTTTAACCTATATTTCGCCCCTTAGCCAAGTGGGTGCGAAGCTTGTTTGACGAAATTTCGACATTTGCACAGCCAAAGCGGCCTCTTTTTCGTTGAAATCATTCTTTTTTCTCTTTTCTTTTGATGGAAAGACCTCTATGATGAAAGAAAAAGAGAAAGGAAGGAGCGGGCGGAAGTGAGGAAATGGGTGCAGGCGGTGGCAATCGGAATGCTGTTGGCTGCGGCCGGATGGCTTTGGATGCCGAGTTCATCAATGGTCAAGGCGGAGGATTGCGAGGAGCTTGTCGGAACGGAAAAAGTGTGGTGGGACGGCGTTGAACTGAAGCCCGGGCAAATCGGCCGGTTGACGGTCACAGCGCCGACAGAGCTATGGTTGTCGAACAAAGCAGTGAAGACGCTGCCAAGCGGCGCGGTGTATCGCGTGTACGCGCTAGGCGGCGGGTATTTCGAGGTCGGCCGAGGATATGCGATTAAGAACGATGCCCGCGTCCGCTATGAAACGCCGTCAAAAGAGAAATTGGCCGCTGCTTTATGCGTGCAGCAGGCGAAGGCAAACATGGCGGATGTCACGATGAACGGGGTGGCGATCGGCGACTCGCGCGCGAAGGTCGAAGCGATGTACGGCAAGGCGAAGCGGAAGACGAAAAACGCCTACGGCCTATATTGGGAGGCGTATGATCAAGGCGGTTACAAAAACTTTTTGATGGTGAGCTATGACCGTGATCGGGTGGCGGCGATGTACACGAATCAGCCGATTGTCCAAACGAAAAAAGGAACGGGCATCGGAACGGCGAAAACGGTGGTGGAAGCGCGCTACGGCCGGCCGCTTGCGGTGATTCAAAAAAAAGATGGCCTTTACAGCATCCAAAATGATGAATATGATACGTATCTTGTCAACGGCCGCTACGTCACCTTCTTTTATGACCGGTACAACAACAACCGGGTGGATGGCGTACTTGTCGTCAATCGGGCGCTCGAGTATGAAAAGCCCGGGTTTTACGGAACGGCGACGGAGGAGCTGCGCACGGCCTATGAATATCAAATTTTTGATTTAGCAAACGCGGCGCGCCGCTTGCACGGGCTTCCGGCGCTCGCGTGGGATGCGAAGGCGGCGGCGGCCGCCCGTGAACATAGCGAAGATATGGCGGTCCATCACTACTTCTCTCATACGAACTTGCAAGGCCTGTCGCCGTTTGACCGCCTGAAGCGCCATGGCATCGCTTATCGCGTGGCGGGAGAGAACATCGCCTACGGACAATACGATGCGATTTTTGTCCATGAAGCGTGGATGCACTCGCTCGGTCATCGGCAAAACCTTTTATATCCGGACTTTACCCGCCTCGGCGTTGGGGTGGCGTTCAATTCATTTCATCAACCCTACTACTCTCAAGAGTTTTATACTCCGTGACCGCGGATGATGTTTTCGCTTCTACAGAGCGTCCCAACCTTGCTGGGACGTTCTTTTTTTTTTTTGACTAAATAAATGGAAAAGGGTTCCCCTTTTTGTAGAAGTTTGTCGTATAATAGAATCAGTGTCAACAAAATGATAGAAAGAGAGGAAAATAGGACCAGTGGGAAAAGCGAAGAACATCATCCGCATTGGGATCGGGGCGGTGTTGGCCGCATGGACGGCGCTGCAGGCGGCAGAAGCGGATGCCGGAGCGAATGTCGTCTACTGGGAAGGCATGCGCCTCGTGCAGGGGCAGATTGGAAAATTGGAGATCGTGAAACCGATTAACCTATGGAAACGGGAAAACGGGGCGCTGACGTTTGTCCGCGTGTTGCAGCCTGGAGAACAGTACCGGGTGTATTCGTATGACGAGGCGTTTGGCGGCCAATACGGGGTTGGCGGTGGATATTACGTCACCAATATCAAAGGGCATGTCGTGTATAAAACGCCGTCAAAGGAGAAGCTGAAGCTTGTCAATCCTGGGCGGTACGGAGCGAAACAACTGGCGGTCGGCACGGTGGTAAAGGAGGTGTCGACGCGCATCGCCTCCGGGGTGGAAAAAGAGGAAATGGAAATCGTCGGAACGCGCGGCAAGCAGCATGTGTACAAGCTTGACATCGATACGTCGAATGAGAGGCTGGTCATTGAGACGGCGCTGTCCAATGATCAAGTGCTTGGCATTGAACCGGTGCTTGAGCAGGCAAAACGGTACGATGGCCGCGACGGAACCGTGCTGGCGGCGGTGAACGGCGATTATTTCAAACAGGATGGTTCGCCGACCGATTTGATGGTGCACCGTGGGGAAATTGTGATAACAAATACGACGCCGGCGGCGGAACGGACGATTTTTGGCATCAGCGCTGATGGGAAGCCGATGATTGGAAACCCAGATGTTCAAATTGGCGTTCGAATTGGACAAGGAAGCTCATATCCCGTCGATGGCATCAACAAGCCGCGGCGCGCTCATCAGTTGATTTTGTACACCCCGTATTTCGCTGCTTCCACGAAAACGAACGCTCTTGGGACGGAAGTCGTGCTGACAAATGTACAAGGGGTGTTGAACGGGAATGGAACGGTCACCGGAACGGTGAAGAAAGTTGTAGTCGGTCAAGGCGATGAACCGCTCCAGCCTGGAGAGCTCGTGTTGTCGGGCCATGGCCGGGCGAGCGACTATTTGCGGCAGGCGAAAGAAGGGGATGCGGTGGAAATTTCCCTTCAGTATGACCAGCCCGAATGGAGTGGGGTGAAAGAAGCGCTCGGCGGCCGATACCGGTTGGTGGCGGATGGAAAAGTGCAGCCGTTTTCGATTGAAGGAGTCCATCCGCGTACAGCCGTCGGCATTGACAAGAACGGAAATGTCATGCTCGTCGTTGTCGATGGCCGCCAGCCTGCCCATAGCCAAGGAATGACATTGAATGAGCTGGCCAAGCTGATGTATGAGCTTGGCGCCGTCGATGCGATGACGCTCGATGGCGGCGGTTCTTCGACATTTGTCGTCCGCCAGCCAAACGGGCAGCTCAAAGTCGAAAACAAACCGTCTGATGGATTTGCGCGTCCGGTAGCGAATGCGCTTCTTGTTGTGTACAAAGAGACGCAAGAGAACGGGGAAAGCGAAGAAGTGCTTGATGATTTTGAGGCCGAGTCGAAGTGGAATGCATCGGGCGTCAACTATGTGGGGGCTGCGGTCGAGCGGACGACAGAAAAGGTGAGAGAAGGAAAGCAGGCGCTGAAAATTTCATACGATTTCCGCGGGATGCCAGGGACATCCGGCGTCTATGCTAGTCGGGAGAAAGCGATTTGGATTTCGAAACGGCCGCAAGCGATTGGCATGTGGGTGTATGGAGACGGAAGCGGCCATTGGCTGCGCGCCCAGCTGCAGGATGGAAGCGGGCGCCGCATTTGGATCGATTTTGCCCGCCATGTCGATTGGATCGGTTGGAAATATGTCGAAGCCGCTGTGCCCAGCGATGTCGCGCTTCCGCTCATGCTGGAGATGCCGGTGCGTTATATGGAAACGGATATCGGACGGAAAAACGCCGGAGCGATTTACATCGACGGCCTTCGCGCCATCTTCCGCTGATGGGCGCGCCTCCCCTGCTTGCCTAGAAGAGGGAATGAACAAGGGATGTTGCTCACTAATCGAGAAAGTCCTTGCATGCTGTTCTTCTAGGCATTTGCATTTCTCTGAAAAGTATTGTATATATTAGAAAATGGGCGGATAGGCAAACCACAAGGGAGGCAAAAGTTTGACGATGGACGAGCAAACATTGTTGGAGCAGTTGCGGAAAAATCCGCCGAAGCTGGTCGGAGGATATAAAAAACAAGGATGGGCGATCAAAGTGTTGGAGCGAATCGCCAATCCGGATGTGGAAGACGAAGGGGACGGCCGGGTGACGGCCAAAGCGGTGCTGTGGGCGCAAGACGGCACGTATTACCCGGCTTTTTTGACAATTGACCTCAATCAACAAGGAAGAGTCGTCGGCGTCTATTTTATCGCTGAAAACAAGGAGCAGTTCGATTTGATTCCGTTCGAATGGGCGAAAGAGTTTCTTGGCAAGCCAGAGCAGGAAATCGTTCCGTTTCGCTACCGGACGCTGAGCAAAATCGACGGCGACAAGCAGCAAACTCATTGGCCGGACTTTCGTTGATCAAGGCTGGCTCTGACAGTCAAAAAGGTGGCTGAAGAGTCGGCCTTATTTTATGCTTTGAAGGGCTTAAGTTCGATTTTTTTCAGAACATATTTTCATTTTGTGTCTTTTCCAGTAAAATTGAAATACATGTTTACTATTTTCATAGATAGCAGGTGAAAGTGTGAGGAGAAAACGGAGAAAAGCATTTTCCATCATCGGATGGCTGGCGGTGTTTTGGTTGTCGTTTTCGCTGTTGGCTGTTCAGGCGGAAGCGGCCCCGTTCCCAAGTGTGGAGAGGCTTGAACAGCATGCCGCCCAGCTTGAGCGGGCGATGAAAGCGGATCAATGGTCCAAGCCGTACCGTCTCTTCAACCAAGTCAAACGCGATTATGAGGCGGCAAAAAAAGAAGTGGCGCGCGTGCGTCCACAAACGGCAAGGGCGCAGTTGGAAAAACGGATCGCGGCCGGAGAACAGACGATGAAAAAGGCTTCCGCCTATATCAGCGCGGTCGAAAGCGGGGAGCGATTGCGCACCTTGACGGCCAACGTCGACCGGGCGCTGCGGACGGGGGATGTGGATGTTGTGTACGATTCCTATGGTCCGCTGGAATATCAAATGCGCAAAACAGCGATTCTCATCGGCCGCGTTCCGGGAGCGTCGCTGCGCGAAAAGATGGAAGGATGGTTTCAACGCCCGGCTTTGTCTGTCAAGCTGCGTGCCTATTATCCCATCAATATTATGAAAGCCATGGACAAGCTGCTTGATGCGTATGATGAAGGGGATATCGCGCGGGCGGAGCGGTTGCTGTCGCTTTGCGACCGGTGGCTGCCAAACGTGGTGGATGCGGCGACGCGCAAGCAGCTGGCGGTGTATATCGATGATTTTAAAGCGCCGGTTGTCTTAGATGTCGATATCGAATAAACCGGCGCATGTCGGGAGAGGAGAGACGGATATGAATGTGATTCAGCGATGGGCGGCGGCTCTTATGTTGCTTGCGGCTTCATTTTCGGTTTGGAGTCCGCCGGCGGAGGCGGCGGCGGCTCCGGCGTCAACGAAGGTGCTCGAAGAAGTGCGGGAGTTGGTTCGTCAGTATTATGTTGAACCCGTAAGCGATCGAGTGTTGAAAGCCAGCACCCCGCAAGATATTGTCAAACAGCTTGACCCGTATTCTGCCTATATGACAAAGGAAGAATACGAGGAATTTTTGAAGTGGATCGATATGGAGTCTGTCGGCATCGGCGTGATGATTGAGGAAGATGAGGACGGCGTCCACATCATGTCTGTCTTGGACAATGGGCCAGCCGCCCGCGCCGGACTGCAGCCGGGCGATGTGATTCAGGCTGTTGACGGGCAGCCGGTAACGAATGAGACAATGGAAAAAGTATTGAGCTTGATTGCAGGGGAAGAAGGAACGACGGTGGCCGTAACCGTTTGGCGGCCGTCGACCGAGGAAACCGTCAGCGTCACCATCAAGCGGGAAAAAATCGACTGGCCGAACGTTGAGTTCAAACGGCTGGCAGGGAATATCGGCTATATTCAGCTATATAGTTTTGATGAGACAGCGCCCGGTGAGATCGAACGCGCCATCCGCTCGTTAAGCGGGGTGAAAGGGTGGATTTTTGACCTCCGCGACAATCCGGGGGGATATGTGGAAACGGCGCAGAAAATCGCTGGCTTTTTCCCGAATGTGAAACAGGCGTTTCAGTTGCGCGACCGTTCGAATCACCCAGAAGTGTATGCCGCTGTCAAACAGCCGGTGCAAATGACGGGACCGATCCGGCTGCTTGTCAACGCGTCGAGCGCGAGTGCGTCGGAAATGTTGGCGGCGGCGGTGAAGGAGCAAAAGGCGGCCGTTTTGTATGGGCAACGGACGTTTGGCAAAGGATCGATGCAGGAAATGTTTGAGCTGTCGGACGGCAGCATGTTGAAGTTGACCGTCGCCCACTTTTTCTCGCCAAAAGGGACGCCGATTCATCACGTTGGGGTGAAGCCGGATGTGCCGACGGTCGTTGGGAAAGAGCTGTATGCCGCTCACCGCGATTTGCTGATTGGGCAGCTGAAAGGGTATCAGTCGCTCGGCAAGCTGCGCAATGCGCCGGTCGATAAGACGTTTGTCGTCCGCTTCTCTCGTCCGCTCGCCAATACCGCGGTAAGCGGAGTAAAATTGTATCAATTAGGTGGACAGGAAGTAGCGGTGACGGCGCAAATCCGCCGGGGGACGGAGCTTTTGATCAAACCGGCAGCGAAGCTGGCCAAAGGGCAGAGCTATTTGTTGGTCATTCCGCCGGTGTTAAAAAGCAAAGACGGCGTAGCGATGAAAAAAGGCGCTTACATGGAGATTCAAACCGCTGCTTCTACGAAATAAGGCTCTCCCATCGAGATGCGTTGGATAGCCGTCTGCTCTTGATGGTGCAAAGTTCGGCTGCTTCGACTAAGGCGCGGCCGACAGCGGGAGCGCGGTCGTTTTGAACGGAACGATGCAAAGAAAGCTGGCCTCCATCGGTCGTTTGGCGACCATGGGGGCCAGCTTTTTGCAGGTTACTCGTCGCTTGACGGCGTTTCTTGCTTTTCGCTCTGTGCCGGGGAGGATGGGATTGTCACCTTCCAGGACGTCCAATCCGGTTCTGCTTTGTGCAGCAATTCCGGTGGGAAGAGGAACGTCCATGGTTTGCTGGTGTGGGCTTTCACTTCCAGATGGCAGGGAAATAATCCGCGGGCGACGATGTCGCCAGCATGATCCCGCACTTCAAGCGGGATTTGTTCAAAATGGATATGTTTGTCGCTGCCGTTGCGAATGAGCAACGTGACGCCTAGTTCACCGGAAGGCAGCTGTTTCGCTTCAATGCCCATGAAGTTCACCTCTCCGGGAGCGGGAGGCGGAACCGAGTCAACGAGGGCTTGCAGATGTTGGCGCTGCTTGGCCGACAGCGCCTGCTCCCAGCTTTCCTCTAGGTCGAGCCGATGCCGCGGTGTCAGTTCAAAGGCGATCTTCCATCCATCTGCAGGCAACTGATCGACGAGCTTGTCCTCGGCGGCGAACAAAAACCGCCACGGGCGGGCCGTCATCGGCGGCAGTTCGCCGAAAGGGCTCATATCAAACTCTTTGCGGGCGATCGCCGTGCCATCCTCGTCAAGCAGCAACAGGCGGATTCGTTCAAAGCGAACCGGCTTCGGCAGCGTGTTGCGCAAAATGGCGACAGCGACAAACCCATCGTTGTATTCGACCAGCTTGACGCCGGAAATGGAAATTTGGTTTGGCTGAAGCGGCGGCAGCTGTTCGTGGTAAAAGCGATAGACGTACGTTTCTTCCGGAGACAGCTGCCAGTCCGGATGAAACGACAGCGTCGTTTTCGTTCCGACCTCCGGCTGTTTGACATGTTGCGCCGGCAGCTCGGCTTCCGGTTGCGTGCGTTGTTTTCGTCGGAAAATCATAGGGAACCTCCTTTACGAGGCGGCGTGCTGCGCCGCGGTTATGGTTTGTTCGCGGCGGCGGCCGCTTCGTCATCGATGACAAACTGGCTTTTCAAATAGTTCATGGCTGTCGTGCAAATGCCGGCGTCGATCGCTTGCTGCAGCGCGACGAATTCGCGGTAGGCGTCCATTTCAAAGGCGCGGTACGGATCCTCTTGGCCGTAGCTGCGCAAATGAATCCCCTCTTTTAATAAATTCAGTTGATTTAAGTGGCGAATCCAGTGGGCGTCGATTGTTTCAACCATCAAATGCTTAAGCCGCGTGGTTTGTTCTTCGTCGCACGGAAGATCGGCGAGCGCCGCTTCAAGCGATTTGTATTCGTCCCAAACAAGCTGGGCGATTTCTTCTTTTTGCTTATGGCGAAGATCATCAATCGGATAGGCAAACCGGAAAAAGGCACGGCGCAGCTCGTTGTGCAGTCCTTCGATGTTCCACTCTTCAAAAAAGACGTTTTCCGGACAATAACGGTCGATTGTTTGCGTGATATGGCGATGGATGTGCCGAAGGAGCTCGGACAGCACCTCTGCTTGCTTCAGCGCCAAGACGCGATCGCGCATATGGTAGATGACTTTGCTTTGTTGGTCGATCACGGTGTCCAATTTCAATAAATGCAATCGCGCCGAATAATGGGCGTTTTCGATCGTTGTTTGCACTTTTTGGACGAACTTGATCGGGTCGGGCGACACGATGCGCCCGGTTTCATCCGTCTCGACTTTGCTTTTCCATTTTTTCAATTCATCTTGATCATACAAGCGGAATAAATCGTCGTCGAGCGAAATGATAAACTGGGAAGACCCCGGATCCCCTTGGCGTCCTGCCCGGCCGCGCAGCTGCATATCAATGCGATGGCTTTCATGGCGCTCTGTGCCAATGATGTGCAGCCCGCCCAGTTCCTTGACGCCTTCCCCAAGCAAAATATCGGTCCCGCGCCCGGCCATATTGGTGGCGATCATCACTTGCCCTTTTTGCCCGGCGGTCGCGATGATGCGCGCCTCTTCTTCCTCCGTTTTGGCATTGAGCAGGTGGTGAGGGATGCCTGCTTTCGAAAACGCTGCTGACAACCGTTCCGACTGAGCGACCGATGTCGTGCCGATGAGAACAGGGCGGCCGATGGCATTCATTTTTTTCACTTCGTCAATAATTTTCCGTACTTTCGCCTCGTACGTCTGGTAGACGAGGTCGTTCCAGTCGGTGCGTCGGGATGGCCGGTTTGTCGGAATCGTAATAACGCGCAGCCGGTACGTTTGCCAAAATTCTTCTTTCGACGGCGTAGCGCTGCCGGTCATCCCGGCCAGCTTCTCATACATGCGAAAATAGTTTTGGATCGTAATCGTGGCTTGGATGTCGTTTTCTTCGGTGATTTCCACACCTTCTTTCGCTTCAATCGCTTGATGCAGGCCGTCGCTGAACGAGCGTCCTTCCATCACCCGGCCGGTGAACGGGTCAACGATCATCACTTTGCCGTTTTTGACGATGTAATCGACATCCCGCCGCATGATAAACCAAGCGCGCAGCGACTGCATCGCATGATGGAGCAGCACGTGATGCTCCCAGTCGTATAGATTGTCGATGCCAAACGCCCGCTCGATTTTTTGCGCCCCTTCTTCGGTGAGGAAAATTTGTTTCGTCTCCAAAGACCGTTCATACTCTTTTCCTTCTTCAAAGGTGCGGACGATGCGCGCCATAATCGGGAACAATTCGGCTCCGATTCCCGATTTATTGGCGATGATGAGCGGGGTGCGCGCTTCGTCGATTAAAATGCTGTCGATTTCATCGATGATGGCGTAATACAGCGGGCGCTGCACTTTATCTTCGAGGCGGTACACCATGTTGTCGCGCAAATAATCAAAGCCGAACTCGGTGCCGGTGCCGTACGTGATGTCGGCCGCGTACGCTTCTTTTTTCTCGCTGGTCGTCATTTGCGACACATTCAGGCCGACGGTTAAGCCGAGAAAGCGGAACACACGGCCCATTTGTTCGCAGTCCCGGCGCGCCAAATATTCGTTGGCCGTAATAATGTGGACGCCTTTTCCAAGGAGGGCGTGCAAGTAGCTTGGCAAAGTGGCCGCCAACGTCTTTCCTTCCCCGGTCTGCATTTCGGCGATGTTTCCTTCATGCATCGCCAATCCGCCCATCAGTTGCACGTCGTAATGGCGCAGACCGAGCACGCGCCGCGCCGCCTCCCGGACGACGGCAAACGCCTCGGTTTTGATGTCATCGAGCGTCTCGCCGCGTTCGAGCCGTTCTTTGAAGGCAACCGTTTTTTGGCGCAGTTGTTCATCGCTCAGCGAAGAAATGGTTGGTTCCCATTCATTGATTTGCGCCGCCAGCTTGGCAAGACGCTGCACGTCTCGCGCGCTTTCGTCAAATAGTTGCTTTACTTTTGCAAACATATGTCCATTCCTCTCCTAGACAGGCATGATTCACACCAAGTGCTCTAAAACCTAATTATAGCACAAGATGTTTCCTGTGGAGGGAGGATGTAAAATGTGGAATCGTTCGCCGGATTGGCGCTCGAGCTTCTCGCGGCAAGGGAAAAAGAAATTTTCCATCCTTTGGGACAAAAAAGGGGTGTAAAAAAAGATTGATTTACTCATCGTATATGGTAACATAAAGATGATGTGTGTTTCCGCGATTTTATAAGGCCAAGGTGATTGCATATGAATATGGAAGCATTTGCCGCATGTTTGGCTTCGTTTATCACAGTATTGGTCATCACCCCGTTCGTGATCAAACTCGCGGTCAAAATTGGCGCGGTCGATCGGCCGAACGGGAGAAAAGTGCATACAAAAGTCATGCCAAGGCTTGGCGGATTGGCCATTTTTATCGGTGTCGCCGTCGGCTATTTTGTCGGCGGGGTGTATAAAGAGCAAGTGACGGGGATGACGGTCGGCGCCATCATCATCGTGCTCGTCGGGATGCTCGACGATTTGTACGAGCTGTCGCCAAAAATGAAGCTGGCCGGCCAGCTGCTGGCGGCGTTCGTCGTTGTTGCTTCCGGGCTGAAGGTCGATCTTTTGACCGTTCCGTTTGTCGGCACGTTTGAGTTGGGGCTGTGGAGCTACCCGATCACGATATTTTGGATTATCGCGATTACGAACGCCATCAACTTGATCGACGGGTTGGACGGATTGTCCGCAGGCATTTCCGCCATTGGAATTGCGGCCATTGCCGTCATGGCGGGCATGGCGGGCAAAATGCTCATTTTCACGCTCTGCTTGATCATCTTGGGCAGCGTCATCGCGTTCTTGTTTTACAACTTCCACCCGGCGAAAATTTTCATGGGGGATACCGGCGCGTTGTTTTTAGGATATGCGATTTCCGTCCTGTCGGTGCTAGGGCTTTACAAAAGCGTGACGCTCTTCAGCTTCGTCGTTCCGGTGATCATTTTGGGTGTGCCGATTTTCGATACGACATTTGCCATTATTCGCCGCATTGTGAATAAAAAGCCGATCTCGGCGCCGGATAAGTCGCATCTTCATCATCGGCTGCTGGCTCTTGGCTTTTCGCATCGCAACACGGTCTTGCTCATTTATGCGTTTGGCTTGATGTTTGCCATCAGCGCGATTTTGTTCTCCGCCTCGACGTTATGGCAGTCCATTCTCATCGTCTTTGCCTTGATCGTCTTCGGGGAACTGCTGGCTGAACTGATCGGCTTGGTCAATGATCAGTACAAGCCGTTTATGACCTTTATTCGCAAGCTGCTTCGGGGAAGCCGAAAAGTATACGGAAATGACCGATAAATAGCAAATGGGCCGTTTGTGTCATGAAAGGGACAAACGGCTTTTTTCAGGAATGACCCGTCTTTGGAAAATTATACCCTTCTTTTTCGTTGTTTATGCAGCTTCTGCCGTTCCTTCGCTGATTTTTTTGCGGCAAGGCCAAGATTGCCACAAAACTGTCATTATATATTGACGCCGCAAATGTGATAAACTAAACATGTTTATTCTACATATTTTTTGGATTTGGAGGAACTTGCGATGAACGTGCCAATGTTGGATTTAAGCGAACAGTATGAACAATTGAAGCCGGAGATCATGCGCGTATTGGATGAAGTGATGCGCTCCTCTCGCTTTATTTTAGGAGATTATGTCAAAAAGCTAGAAGCAGATATTGCTGCCTACAGCCGGGCGAAACACGGAATCGGCTGCGGCAACGGAAGCGATGCGATACATATTGCTTTGCAAGCGGCCGGCGTCGGGCCGGGCGATGAAGTCATCACAACGGCGTTCACCTTTTTCGCGACGGCAGGATCGATTGCGCGGGCCGGCGCCAAACCGGTGTTTGTCGATATCGATCCGGTGACGTTCAACATCGATCCAGCGCAAGTTGAAGCGGCGGTGACGGAGAAGACGAAAGCCATCATCCCGGTGCATTTGTACGGGCAAATGGCGGATATGGAGGCGATTGCCGCGATTGCCAAGCGGCATGGATTGGTTGTCATTGAGGACGCCGCCCAGGCGATCGGCGCGAAATACAACGGGAAATGCGTTGGCGAGCTTGGGACGGCGGCGACGTACAGTTTCTTCCCGACGAAAAACTTGGGCGCCTACGGGGATGGCGGCAT
Source organism: Geobacillus sp. CCR (assembly GCF_052906625.1). Taxonomy (NCBI): domain Bacteria; kingdom Bacillati; phylum Bacillota; class Bacilli; order Caryophanales; family Anoxybacillaceae; genus Geobacillus; species Geobacillus sp. CCR. Next base: position 22,833 of record NZ_JBREBQ010000003.1, read on the forward strand.
GATCATTACGAATGATGACGAACTGGCCGAAAAATGCCGGGTCATCCGCGTTCATGGCAGCAAGCCGAAATATTACCATCATGTACTTGGCTACAACAGCCGCCTCGATGAGATGCAAGCGGCGATTTTAAGCGTCAAATTCCCGCATCTGGATCGGTGGACGGAACAGCGGCGCAAGCATGCGGCGACGTATACGCGCCTGCTCGAGGAGGCGGTCGGCGACCTTGTTGTGACGCCGAAAGAAGTCGACGGGCGCTATCATGTGTTCCATCAATACACGATTCGAGCGCCGAAGCGCGACGAGCTGCAAGCGTTTTTGAAAGAACAGGGGATCGCGACGATGGTGTACTATCCGCTGCCGCTGCATTTGCAGCCGGTGTTTGCTTCGCTCGGGTATAAGGAAGGGCAGTTGCCGGAGGCGGAAAAAGCGGCGAAAGAAGCGCTGTCGCTGCCGATGTTCCCAGAGCTGAAAGAGGAGCAGCAACAGTACGTCGTCGAGAAAATCGCGGAATTTTACCGTCATTTCGCTTGATCGTCCAACCGGCCAAAGGAAACGTCACTTGCGCACAGCAATGGCGTTTTCTTTGGCGTTGGATCATTTGTTTTGTTCACAACACTTTGTTATTTTATGATAAGGGATGGTGGCCGGATTGACGGCGGAAAAACGACCGTTTGTGCTGTACGAATATTTGCGCTTTTTTTGGCAGCGAAAATGGTGGTTTCTTGTCGTTCCGCTTGCGACGATCATGTTGACCGTCATCGCAGGGCGGCTTTTGCTGCAGGGGGAGAAGTATACGGGGAAAGCTGTCGTGTTTACCGGATCGATTGACGTAAAAGAGTTGACGGATCCGAAAAATATAGAAGCGAAGTTTCCAGATGTGAAAAACTTGGATGTCGTCGTTCCTGAAGGACAGTACGTGCAAATCACGGTCAAAGGCGACGATGAACAAGACGTGAGTCGAGAATTGAAGCTTGTTGTGTCGGAATACAGCCAGGAGCTCAAGCGCCATTCGCAAGAGCGGATTGATGTCACCACGAAATACTTGCATGCGCTGGAAGAACGGGAGCGCGCATTGCAGCAAAAAGTCGATTATTATAGCGAACAAATACAGTCGGGCCGCTTGAATCCGGAACAGCTCCATGACATCAGCGACTTGTTGGTTGAGTCGGAAAACAACTTGACTGAAGTGATGGAGCGTGTCAATCGCATCCGCGGCAATCTTGTCTTTTACGAAAAACCGGCCGTATTGTCGGAAACGGTGGCGAAATCGAAAACGTATACGGGGCAGCTGATGGCCGTCGGCCTTGTCCTCGGCCTGTTTTTGACGGTCGTTTGGCTCGTGCTTTGGAAGTATATATTGGACGCGAGGAGGTACTATTCTTCATGATCCGTTTTGCCATTGTCGGCATGGGGCATATCGCCAAAAAACATATCGATGCCATTGAAAAGGCGGACGGCGCCGAGCTGGCGGCCGTGTGCGACACGAATCCGGAACGTTTGCGCGACGTGTCGGACGTTCCTGTTTACACTGATATGGAGACGATGTTGAAGGAGAACGAACAGATCGATGTCGTCAACATTTGCGTTCCGTCTGGATTGCACGCGCGGCTGGCCAAGCTGGCGGCCCGCTATCGCCGTCATATCATTGTGGAAAAGCCGATGGCGCTCCGTGTGAGCGACGCTGAAGAGATGATCCGCGCGGCGAAAGAATACGACGTGAAGCTCGCGGTCGTTCATCCGAACCGCTTCCGTCCAGCGATTCGGAAGCTGAAAGAGGCGATGGAGCGCGGGATGTTCGGAAAACTGAGCCATGCGAACGCCACGGTGCGCTGGAATCGAAATCAAGCCTATTATGACCAGGCGGCGTGGCGGGGGACGAAAGAGTTTGACGGCGGCGTCTTGATGAATCAAGCCATTCACAATTTGGATTTGCTGCTTTGGCTGATGGGGCCGGTCAAGGCGGTGCAAGCGATGGCGGCGACCCGTCTGCGCAAGATTGAGACGGAAGACGTCGCGGCGGCGGTCGTCGAGTTTGAAAGCGGGGCGCTTGGCGTCATTGAGGCAGCGACGACGATTTATCCGCAAAACTTGGAGGAATCGATCGCCATTTTCGGCGAAACGGCATCAGTGAAAATCGGCGGCCGGACGGCCAACTTTATCGAAACGTGGGAAGCGGAAGGCGTCAGCGAGGAAGAACGGGCAAAGCTCATCGATGAGATCAACGCCGACCCGTTTGGCAAGCCGGGGCACCAATGGATCATTGAAGATATGGTGCAAGCGATTCGCGAAGACCGCGAGCCGATCGTCACGGGTTTGGACGGATTGGCTCCTGTTCGGCTGATCGAAGCGATTTTGCGTTCGGCGGAAACGGGGACAAGAGTGCAACTATCTGAGTAGAAAGGAATGAGAGGAATGAACTACGCGGAACGGCTGTTGCAAAAGTTTGAGAAACGCGACGCGGTCATCGGCGTGGTCGGGCTTGGCTACGTCGGGTTGCCGCTGGCAGTCGAAAAAGCAAAAGCAGGGTTTCATGTCATTGGCTTTGACATCCAACAAAGCCGCGTCGATCAAGTGAACAATGGGATCAACTACATCGGCGATGTCGTCGATGAAGATTTGCATGAGATGGTCAAACAAGGGCGGCTTGTGGCGACGACCGATTACGCCCGGATCGCGGAAGTCGATGCTGTGGCGATCGCGGTGCCGACCCCGCTCGATGAGCATCATCAGCCGGATACGTCCTACGTCGAAAACTCGGCGAAGGAAATCGCTAAATACGCCCATGAAGGGATGCTTGTCGTGTTGGAATCGACCACCTATCCAGGCACGACGGAAGAAATCGTGAAACCGGCGCTGGAGAAAAAGGGGCTCGTCGTCGGGGAGACGGTGTTCGTCGCCTATTCGCCGGAGCGGGTTGACCCGGGCAACAAGCAGTTTAAGACGAAAAATACACCGAAAGTCGTCGGCGGCGTGACAAAGACGTGCACGAAAGTGGCAGCGGCGATGTATCGCGCCGTGCTTGAAGGCGATGTCCATGAAGTGTCGAGTCCGGCGGTGGCGGAAATGGAGAAAATTTTTGAAAATACGTTCCGCCATATCAACATTGCGTTGGCGAACGAAATGGCCATTTTGTGCGAACGGATGGGCATTGATGTCTGGGAAGTCATCGATGCAGCGAAAACGAAGCCGTACGGATTTATGGCGTTTTATCCGGGGCCGGGGCTTGGCGGCCATTGCATTCCAATCGACCCGTTTTATTTGACATGGAAGGCGCGCGAATACAACTACCATACGCGCTTGATCGAGCTGGCCGGAGAAATCAACAACGCCATGCCGGAATATGTCGTCAACCGCGCGATGCTCATTTTAAACGAAGAAGGGAAGGCGCTGCGCGGTTCGAAAGTGACGGTGCTCGGCGTCGCCTACAAAAAAGACATTGATGATGTGCGCGAATCGCCAGTGTTGAAAATCGTCGAGCTGCTCGAGCAATACGGAGCGGAATTTGCGGTCGTCGACCCGTATGTTCCGTCGTTCCGGGCGTGCAACCGGGTGATTGAGACGGTCGAGCTGACGCCGGAACTGCTTGCGCAGTCAGATCTTGTCTTGATTACGACGGACCATTCCAACATCGACTATGAAATGGTCGCTCGTCACAGCCGGGTCGTGTTTGACACACGCAATGCTATGAAAGATGTGTCGAAACCGGCCAAATACGTCAAATTGTAAGCGAAGGAGACGAAACCATGAACGTTGTCGATCCCTCTGTTGTTTGCGGTGAACGTGTCGAAATCGGCCATTTCACGGTCATCGAGGCGAATGTCAAAATCGGAAACGACGTTAAAATCGGACATCGCGTCACGATTCACGAAGGAACCGTCATCGGCGACGGCGTGACGATCGCCGACGGAGCGGTGCTCGGCAAACCGCCGAAGCCGGCGAAAACGAGCACCGTCAAGCTGTCGGGCGAGCTGCCGCCGCTTGTCATCGGCGACCATTGCACGATCGGCGCCAACGCCGTCATCTATCGAGGCGCGACGATCGGCGCCTACACATTGATCGCTGATTTGGCGAGCGTGCGCGAAAACGTGCACATCGGCCAATATGTGATCGTCGGGCGCGGGGTGTGCGTCGAAAACCACGTCCAAATCGGCGATCGGACGAAAATCCAGTCGAACTCCTACATCACGGCCTACACGACGCTCGAAGACCATGTGTTCATCGCCCCGTGCGTCACGACGACCAATGACAACTACATGGGGCGGACGGAAGAACGGTTCGCCAAAATCAAAGGGGCGACCGTCAAGCGCGGGGCGCGCGTCGGAGGCGGAGCGATTTTGCTGCCGGGCGTGACGGTGGCGGAAGAGACGTTTGTCGCCGCTGGGGCGCTCGTCACAAAAGATACGGAACCGAGGACGGTCGTGAAAGGATTCCCGGCGCGCTTCAGCAAAATGGTCGACGAGCGGGAGTTGTTATAAATTGTTCTCGGCATTCAAGCGTTTAGGAGCGGACTCGCTCCTTTACGCGTTTATGAACGTCGGCACGAAGCTGATTGCCTTTTTGATGCTGCCGATTTATACAAGCTATTTGTCCAAGGCGCAGTACGGGGCGGTCTACTTGATCGACCAATGGACGTCGATGCTGACGTTTCTCGTCATTTTCGGTACGGATTCGGCGCTCTCTTTTTACTATTACGACACGGACGACAAAGAGAAGCGCCTTTTGTATGTGCGCAACGTCATGTACTTCCGGCTGTTTGTCGTCGCCATCTTATTTTTGGCTGTCGTTTTGGCCGGTCCGTGGATCGCAGGCGCGCTGTTTCAAGAACCTCGCTATGTCGATTTGCTGTACATCAGTATCGCGACGTTGCTGCTCGATACGATTTTCGTCATGGCGACGACGGTGCTGCGGTTTGAATTTCAGACGAAAAAAGTCGTGATTTGGACGCTCGTGAAAATGCTGCTTGTCGCTGTGCTGTCGTATGCGGCGCTCCGGTGGTTCGCGGCGACGCCGGAAGGGCTGCTCATCGGCCGGCTCGTGAGCAGCGCGCTCGTGTTTTTGTTGATGTTGCATTTGACCGTCAAGTATATGGTGTGGCGCGTGCGCTTTGACGTGTTAAAGGAGTTGCTTGCCTACGCCGCCCCGCTCGTGCCGACTTCGCTCGCCTTTTGGGTGATCGCCAACGTCAGCACGTTTTTCATCCAACGGTTTGCGTCGTTGGAGGAAGTCGGGGTGTTTGGGGTTGCCTTGCGTCTCGCGACCGTGATCACGCTCATCACGAGCGGCGTGCAGATGGCGTGGCGTCCGTATTCGATGTCGATGAAAGACCGGCCGGAAAGCCGTGCGCTGTTTGCGAAAGTGTATATGGCGCTTTTGCTCATTGGAGCGTTTGGGTTGCTTTTGATCGCCACGGCGAGCCCGTGGCTTGTGGAAACCTTTTTCAAACCGGAATATCGCGATGCAGCGTCCTATATCCCGTTTTTATCGGCCGTCACGTTTTTGAACTTTTATTATCTGATTGTTTCCACCGGCTTGTTTTTGACAAAGGAAACCGGCTATATTTCACGGGTGTTCACGCTAGCGGCGCTTCTTCATCTTGCATTGAACGCCGTTTTGGTGCCGCTTTGGCTCAGCTGGGGGGCGGTCGCGGCCAGCCTCATGACGTATATGGTCGCTGTGGCTTTCATTTTTCGCAAAAGCCAGCAAGTGTATCCTGTGCCAGTATCATGGAAAAAGATGGCTTTGGTTTTGGTCGGCACATTGCTCGCCCTCATCGTCATCGTCTACGTTCAGCAGGCGCCGCTTGCTGACGGCTGGGTGCTCGCTGGTTGGGGCCTGTTTGCCGCCACACTCTTTGCCAGCCGGGTTGATCGTGATTTGCGCCGTCCGGTGCGCACGATCGAGGATGAAAATGCGCAAAATACTTGATAACCGCTCATCTGATCTAGGAGGTGTTTCGGATGAAAATCGCCACCGTGTTAGGCGCCAGACCGCAGTTTATCAAGGCTGCCCCCGTCTCGCGCGTCTTGCGAAAACAATATACCGAAGTGCTGATCCATACCGGGCAGCACTATGACCCGAATATGTCGGCCATTTTTTTTGAGGAGTTGAACATTCCGACGCCTGACTACTATCTTGGGGTGGGTTCAGGCAGCCATGGAAAGCAAACGGGCGAAATGCTGATGAAAATTGAAGAAATTGTCATGCAGGAAAAACCGGATTATGTGCTCGTCTATGGCGATACGAACTCGACGCTCGCGGGCGCTCTTGTCGCAGCGAAGCTCCATATTCCCGTCATCCACGTCGAAGCCGGACTGCGCAGCTTCAACAAGCAGATGCCGGAAGAAATCAACCGCATCATGACCGATCATGTCTCCGAGCTCTTATTTTGTCCAACGGAGACGGCCGTGGAAAATTTACGAAAAGAAAATATTACGCGAAACGTCTGGAATGTCGGCGACGTCATGTATGACGCCATTTTGTACAACAAGGAGCTCGCACAGCGCCAATCGACGATTTTGGCTGATTTGTCGCTGGCGGAACAATCCTACTACTTGATCACCATTCACCGAGCGGAAAATACCGATGACCCCGACAAATTGAAAGCCATTTTGGCTGCTTTTCGGGATATTGACGGAACGAAAGTGTGGCCGATTCATCCCCGGACGCGGCATAAGCTTGAAGAGTACGGCTTGGACGCTTCGGCGATTCCAGGGCTTCGGCTGATCGATCCGGTCGGTTATTTGGACATGCTTCGGTTAGAGAGCGGCGCGAAAAAAATCATCACCGATTCAGGAGGCGTACAAAAGGAAGCGTATTTCCTTCGTGTGCCTTGCGTGACGGTGCGCGAACAAACCGAATGGGTGGAAACGCTCGAAGGCGGGGCGAACATCTTAACCGGTACGGACCGCGAGAAGATCGTCGCGGCGGTCCACAAGGAAGTCGCCCCTGTTTATGCGGACGTCTTTGGCGATGGGCATGCGGCGGAGAAAATCGTGGCGGCGATCGGACAGCGATAAGGGTGCGTCGGCATGTTGGACGTGTTGATTGGGTTGATTGTTCTTGTCGCCTCCACCTTGATGTTTCGCTATGCAGCGGGGACGCTTTCATGGACGGCGCCGAATCTCGTGTCGATTGTGTACTATTACTCGTTCCTTCTGTCAAGCTTCATCGGCGCGCTGCTGATCGCCTTGGGGATGGACGATTACTACATGATTCGCAAGCTGTTTCGGCCTGAGGAATACCGGCAGATTGGATTTGCTGTCGTATGCTTTGTCATGATTGTGTTCCCGCTGTCGATGGTGGTCGTTTCAAGGCTGTGCGGATTTGAAGCGAGGCAGGAGTTTCGCGCCTATTTGCAAAAGCCGCTTTCTCCGTTGGCTGGAGCGACGGGCAGCCAAGTGTTTTATGCGTTTTTGGCGCTGTCGCTGCTCAGTTTTGCCGCCATTGCGTATATGATTTGGAAAACGCCGACGATTCCGGTGTTTGCGCTCTTGACAGGGACGGATGAGAGCTTGGCTGCGTTGCGCATTGAGGCGTCGCGCCATTTTGCCGGAAACGTGCTCGTTCGCAATATTTTTGCCATTACGCTCACGCCGCTTTTGTCGTTTATCGCTTATTTGTTTGCCGAGCTGACGCACGAGTGGCGGTGGAAGCTGCTGTTTATCTGTCTGTTTGTCGGGGCGGTGTTCGTCAATGTGTATGATTTGGCCAAATCGCCGATTTTCTTTTACGTGATGATGTTTTTGCTGATTCGCATCTACATTGGAAAAACAAGGCTGTCGGCGGCGAAATTGGCGTTGTATGGGGGAGTGGGGGTGGCGGTGCTCGTCGGCATGTACATCGTCATTCAAGGGGTGCAAGATGTTGCGACCTTTTTGTCTTACAACAAAGGCCCGATCGGCCGCATGATTTTGGCGCAAATCGCGCCGACGTTTCTTCATTTGAATTTGTTCGGCGAAGCGCTGCCATTTCTTTATGGAAAAAGCTTGCCCTCGATTTTAACAGGGTTGTTTGACGTCGAGAATGTCCGCTCCGCCCGCCTCGTGATGGCGCACGTGTTCCCAGAGCGGATTGAAGACGGGACAGGGGGAGTGTTGAACACCCTTTTTGTCGCTGAGGCGTATGCCAATTTCGGTTATGTGGGGATCGTCATCGGCACGCTGTATGTCGGTGTCGTGACGCAGCTGTTGTATATTGGGTTTCTACGGCTGCCAAAAAATCCTTTGTTTTTAAGTTTGTTCGTTTATTTTTCCATTAACATCCCCCGCACGCTCGTCGGTGGGTTCACCGATTTTTTGTTCAATCCGACCTGGGTGTTGCTCGTGGCATTGTTTGGCGGAATGGCGTTGTGGCTGCGGGTGCAGGGGGATTTACGGGCATGGTTTGCAACGAAAAGGCGAATGACCGATGAGGGATGAATGATGAAAACCGTATTGATTTATTACCCGTTTTCACTCGCCGCGGAACGAAACAGCGGGTCAAAGCTGCGGCCGTATGAAATGCATCAAGCGTTTTTGCGCTGGGGAGCGAAAGAGGGAGTGGACGTTCTTCTGATCGCCGGCACGTCAGCCGAGCGGGAGAAGCAATTTCAAGAGCTCCGCAGCCAAGGCAAGCTCGATGATGTCTGGTTTTGCTATATGGAAAACCAGACGATTCCGCTTTGGCTCACGGACCCAGGACACCGGCCGCAACGTCCGTTCGTCGACCGAGACGTTCTCCGCTACTTGAAAGCCCACAATGTTCCGATCGGCGTCTTTTACCGCGACGTCTATTGGAAGTTTCCTGATTTGTATCCGCTCCGCGGTTGGAAAAAAACGGCCATGCAAATGATGTACCGTTGGGAAGAACGGTTTTACGAGCGGTACTGCGATGTCATCTTTTTGCCGAGCCTCGAAATGGGAACATACGTCGCGATCCGCCGCCCGATGGTCGATTTACCGCCGGGTGGGAAGCAAAAGCCGTTTCAGCGGTTCGGGACGGCGAAACAGCCGCTGAATGCCATTTATGTTGGCGGCATCAACAATGCCGACTATGGGCTTTTGCTCCTGCTTGAGGCGATTCGCTTGGCCAACCGCCGCAAGCCGCTTGTTTCGCTCACCGTCGTCTGCCGAAAAGACGAGTACGAGCGGCAGCCGCTTGCGGTGAAAGAAGAGCTTGCCGCCTTGCAAGTGCGCGTCGAGCACGTCAGCGGCGAAGCGCTCGACCGTTTGTATGCGGAGATGGATTTCGCCTTCATCCCGCGGCGGCGGAGCGAGTATAATGATTTTTCCGTTCCCGTCAAGCTGGTTGACTATCTGTCGAGCGGCCTGCCGATTGTCGCCACCGCTTGCTCAGCGCAAAAGCGGTTGATTGAAGCGGATGGGTACGGCGTCATTTGCGACGACAACCCGTCGTCGATGGCAGAAGCGATCGCCAAGATGGCCGACATGCTCGAGGAGTGCCGCTTGCGCATTGCGCAGACGTTTATGGCGAAACATTCGTGGGAAGCGAGAGTGGAAAAGGTGAAAGAAACGTTGGTGGGGGGCCTCCGATGAAAGTCGCCTTATTGGCTCCAAGCAAATCGATCCATACGCATAAGTGGGCCCGCTTTTACCAAACGCAAGGCATTGATGTGAAAGTCGTGACGTTTAAAGACCATTACGGGCCGGAGCAAGCGAAAGAAGTCGAGACAGTCGTGCTGCCGAAATGGCTGCCGGGGAAGTTGTCGTATTTTTCCACTGTCTTTTCATTAAAGCGGCTGCTCGCTTCGTTTCAACCAGATATTTTGCACGCCCATTATGCCTCCAGCTACGGGTTGATCGGGGCGCTTGCTTCGTATCATCCGTTTTACGTCTCCGTCTGGGGGCGCGACGTGTATCAGTTTCCGAATGCCAATCGTTGGAACCGATGGATGCTTGAATATACATTCCAGCGTGCGGATGTCATTTGTTCGACAAGCCATGTGATGGCGAAAGAAACCAGAAAGTATACGGACAAACCGATCGAAGTGACGCCGTTTGGTGTTGATGTCGCCCGCTTCAAACCGTTGCCGAAACAGCCGAAACGGACCGTGACGATCGGCACGGTGAAAGCTCTTTCCGACAAGTACGGGATCGCCGATTTGATTCGGGCGTTTGCCATTGTGCACGAGCGGCATCCGCAAACGGAGCTGTTGATCGTCGGCGACGGGCCGCAGCGGAGCGAATACGAGGAGCTGTGCGCCCGCCTCGGCATCCAATCCGTGACGACGTTTGCCGGCAAAGTTCCGAACGAACAAGTGCCGCTGTATATCAATCAAATGGATATTTTCGCCGTGCCTTCGACGGAAGACAGCGAAAGTTTTGGCGTTGCCGCCGTCGAGGCGATGGCGTGCGGCGTTCCCGTTGTCGTCTCCAACGTCGGCGGGTTGCCGGAAGTCGTTCGTGAGGGAACAACGGGGTTGATCGTGCCGAAAAACAGTCCGGAAAAGCTGGCGGAGGCGTTCGAACGGCTGCTGCTTGATGAGAGGCTGCGGCAACGAATGGGGGAAAACGGCGTCAACCATGTCCATGAACATTACGATTGGACGGAAAATGCGATGCGCATGATCCGATTGTATGAACAAACGTTGAAAGGCGGTGGAGGGAGTTGATGAGGAACAAAGCCGTCATGTCAGCCGCCGCGGTTGGTGCTCGTTTGTTGCCGAAAGCGGAGGCTAAGTCGCGAAGCCGGCGGCTTTCCGTTGGCAAGCTCATGATGACCGTCGGTTCGCGGCAACGATTATCCATCCAAGGACAGCGGGACGATGCCAGGGGGGCGTTTCCCCTTTTCCACGCCTCGTTTGCGCTCGCCTCTTGGCGCTCGAAATGGAACGTTCGTTTGCGATTTTTTGGGAAAGTGGTGTGGAGCGGGCCATGAGGATCATGTACCTATGCCAACACTTCCCGCCGGAAACAGGCGCACCGCAAATTCGTGTGTATGAGGTGAGCAAAGAGCTGATCAAACGGGGGCATCAAGTGGAAGTGCTCACGGCGTTCCCGCATCATCCGCACGGCGTCATCCCCAAGCCATACCGCGGCCTGTTTTATTTGTTCGAACAATGGGACGGCATTCCCGTTCATCGGACATGGATTTATCCGTCGCCAAAGGGGAGCTTTTGGAAACGGCTCGCTTCGTATTTTTCGTTTACGTTCAGCTCGTTTTATTCGCTGCTTGTGAAAGCGAAGCCGACGGATGTGATCATTTGCAATTCCCCGCCGTTGTTTTTAGGGATCACCGGGTACGTGGGTGCGAAGTTGAAACGGGCGAAGTTTGTTTTCAACGTCGCCGACATTTGGCCGGAATCGGCCGTTGAGCTCGGCATTTTGAAAAATCGGCTGTTCATTCGAATGGCGAGATGGCTCGAGCTGTTTTTATACCGGAAGGCGTGGAAAATCGCCGCCGCGACGGAAGGCATTCGCGATTATATGATTGAGCAAGGGAAAGCGCCCGAAGATGTCTTTTTATTGCCGAACGGCGTCAACACGGATGTGTTTCGCCCGTTGCCGAAAAACAAGAAGCTGCTCGCGGAATTAGGGCTCGAAGGAAAAGTGGTGTTTACGTACGCCGGAACGATGGGATACGCCCAAGGGCTCGATTCGGTGCTGCGGGCGGCGGCCATCGTCAAAGCGAAAGATGAACGGGCGCATTTCCTGTTTGTCGGCGACGGCCAAGAGCGGGAAAAGCTGATGGCGTTAAAAGAAGAGCTTGGCCTTGACAATGTGACGTTTTACGGATCCGTTCCGGTTGAGAAGATGCCGGAGATTTTCTCCATCACCGATTACAGCATCGTTTCGCTGCGCAACATCGACTTGTTTAAAGGAGCAAGGCCGTCGAAAATTTTCCCGGCGATCGCCACCGGAACCCCGGTGCTGTATTGCGGCGAAGGGGAGAGCGCAGAGATTTTAGAAACATACCATTGCGGAAAAATCGCTCCTCCAGAAAATCCCGAACAGATCGCTGCCGCGGTTCTCGAGCTGCTTTGCCTTCCGAGAGAGGAATACGAAAAGATGGCGGAAAATGGGCGCAAGTTGGCGGTGGAGCAATACTCATGGATTCGCATTGTCGACGATTTGCTTCACGCCCTTGGCGATGAAACAAAACGTGAATCCGTCAGATGGACAGAAAAATAGAAAAAGAAGAAAGGGCGTTCCGCTCACAAAGAAGGACGCCCTTTTTTGTTCTCGCGTGATGCCGAGGTGGAGAGCAAAATCCCGTATGACATCATGGACTCTGTCGCTAGAACGAGACTTCAGCACCGGGGAAGTAGTGTTCTAAAATTTGCTCCGCCGTCCATCCGCGCTCGGCGAATGCTTTTGCTCCGTATTGGCTCATGCCGACCCGGTGCCCCCAGCCTTTTCCCGTGACGGTGATCGAGCTGACCCCTGACGGCGAGGCGGAAAGCGGCATGATGCCATCCGTTGTTTGTACTTTGATTCCTTCGACGCCGGCGAGCGAAACCGTTCCGTTCTCTGTTTGGACAGAATAAGATGACAAGGAAGAGGCGGCGATGCTGCCGCTGGCCGTTTGAATCGACACGGATGGACCGCTTTTTTGCACTTGAATGTCGAACCAGTTGGACGGCAAGATGCCGTAAAATTGATTGCCGTCTAGCGGGAACAGTTTGCGGATGGTCGTTTCATTGCCTTTCACTGTTTTTTCGCCTGCCGAGGTTTCAATCGTGACGGCCCCCACTTCCCCGTTCGCGCCGGTTTTGGTGATCGAGACGTCGTATAAAACAACCGATGGATCGGTGAGCCCGAACGAACGCAGCAGCACAGACGGGGAGAAGGTGAACGACCAACGGCTGTACGGCGATGATTCATACGGGTCATCGACGCTCGCCAAATATGGGTAGGCGGTTTGCGACGAGTTCCAGACGTCGCTTACGTTGGCGGTTCTGCCGCCGCTTGTCGAGTGGTAATACGTTTCAATGACACTGCCATTATATTTAAGATACCATCCTCTTGTCGCATCCACTGCCTCGTTCGATCGGGGAGATTCTCCATCATATCCTTTATACGTCTGTGTGTTTGGATTGGTCGTCAAACTTGTTTTATGTTTATAGGCATAGTTTCGGGCTGCAATGGCTTGCGCCTTCAGCGCCTCAAGCGGCCAAGAGGCGGGCATCTCGCTCGGCACGACTCCTTTTAAATAATCTTCCATATCTAAAATATTGACAGCATACAAGGCGCTGTTTTGCAGGCGAATGTCGACGCTTCCCCGATACCGCGTTTGGTTCACCTTGACAAGGGACAACGGCGCCGCGCCGATTGTTTCTTGAATAGTAAATCCGGTGCTTGAAAAATCCGTCTTTCCATTGTACGTGACAAACACGGTCGAAGAGGAAGACCGAAATGTCAGATTTGTCCCGCTTGGCAACGGGGTGATCGTCAACGTCTCTTTATTGACGATTTGATAGTTTCCTTCGACGGCGGCTGTCACCGATGCCCCTTTATATAAAAGGACTTGCACGGGATTGTTGTACGTTTTCACCCCAGCGGCGTTCGACGCGGAAGGAGAGACGATGAGCAAAAACAGGCCGACGGCCAACCACGCTAGTTTTTTCACCGTCTACTTCACCTCACCAAATTCAGCGGCCATCCAACCCCGACGCCCATCAGACAGTTGCACGTTGTACCATTTCTCCCCTTTGCTGTTGGTAAACGGCTGAATATAGACCATCTCTGTCCCTTTTGGAACGGTCGCAATAATCGGATAAGAAGTCGTCGCTCCTTTTCGAATATTGACCGCGGCCGTGGCGATGACGTGCTTGGTGCTGTCGCTGCTGACAGCGGATGTCGAGACATCGCCTGAATGGATCCATCCTTTCAGCGATGAAGATAGGACGACGTTGTACCAAAGTCCTTGGGAAGTAAGGTGCGCCCCGACGACTTGCAGTGAAGCCCCTGCCTGTTTATAAGTGATGACGCGGTAGCTCGTTGACGCTCCGCTGCGGACGGCCGCATTGTTTTTCGCTACATAGACGGCAGAAGGCAAAGAAGGCGAAGCGGGTTTGCTGGCAAGTTGTTGTTGAAGCTGTTGAATTTGTTGTTGCTGGGCGGCCAGTTGTGCTTTCAGGTTGGCAATGTCGTTTTTCATCGGGTTGAGCTGGGACGTCACCCAGTCGACGCTCGCTAACACGACTTCTTCCGATGCTTTCATCGCCGATGGCGTAAACAAGAGGGCGCCTGCCGTCATTCCGACCGCCAGGCTGGCAGCAACGGCCCATTTGGCTTTTCGTTTCATCATGTTCATCTCCCCCGTTTTTGGATATGGAAAGAAAGGAGAATAATAGCTTTCCTAAAAGGCCGGTGAAACACAACGGATTCGCTCGGTTCATGAGGAATCGCAAGGAATGAAAACGCGATGTTGCCATGTTTCTCCAGCTTGAGAAACACCGTTGCCAAAGCTTTATATCCGTTGCATCATCGGCCTTCTCATGCTATTATTCTCCGAATACGAACAAACTAGAATTGACTGAAATACTCTTCCAATCCTTCGCGAATGCCGACGGCCGCTTTTTGGCGGAACGCTTTCGTTTTGAGCTGCGCCTCTTCATTTGGATTGGAGATGAAGGCGAGCTCAACGAGAATGCTCGGCAGCTCGTTTTTCCGGTTGACGTAAAAGTCTTGCGTTTTATGGCCGCGGTCATATGTTCCGAGCTGTTGGACAAGATGTTTTTGCACGATGGCGGCCAACTGCTCGCTTTTTGGCCCATTGAAGTTGCTCGATACGTTGTAGTACGTTGTCGTTCCGCGAGATGTCCGCGAGTACGAGTCGGCGTGAATGCTGATAAAGGCGTCGTAGTCGGAACTGTTGGCGATCCATGTCCGTTCCGACAGCTCCAAAAAGATGTCGGTGCTTCGCGTCAATTTCACGATCGCTCCGGCCCGCTCCAATTCTTCTTTTAGCAATAAGGCGGTGTCGAGAGTAATATCTTTTTCCCGCGTGCCGCCAGGGCCGATCGCCCCGGTGTCGTGCGCCCCATGCCCTGCGTCAATGATGATTTTTTTGCCCTTGAGTCCGGTCTCGAGAATTTTCAGCGCCAATCGGTCGCTGTAATGGCGAAGGGTGAACGTGTACCCCGGTTCAAAGGTGATGAGCAGGCTGCTGCCGGTCCATTCCACGGTTTGGATGCCTGGAATATCGGTCGACGGGACTTCAGCGTAGGAAAACGAGCCGGTGATTTTCAGGCGATTGCCAGGCAACAACGAATAGGAGACGCGGAAATTAGACGTTTTTTTCCACGTCAAATAGGCATTGTCGTTGATGGTCGAAAACGTCGGTTCCACGAGACTATTTAAGGCGACGGTAGAGGTGCTCGATTCTTCCACCCATCCGCGGACGCCATTGGATGTTTCGACATTCAGCCATCCATGATATTCGTAAAGGACAGCAAGCCGCTCATTCGCTGCCAGCGTCTTCAACGATTGATAGTTTGAAGAGGCGCCTCGGCGCAGCGGAGTGCCCGCCCGTTTGACGTATACGTAGGATGGGGCGTTGACTTCAAACGCCGGCATCCATCCCGTTTTCCCCGATGCAGAGGTGACTTGCACCCAGTCGAACGGAGATGCTTCTGTCGTCTTCAAAACCGTGACCGTTCGGTTTTTCGCAATCCGCTCGATGACGGCGGCGCTCGACGAAGGTTCGGCAAACAGCGCCGCATTAGCGGTTGTCACCTGCTTTTGCTTCCCCTGGCTGGCTGGTGGGGAAAGGTAGGATTTGGTTACGACCGTCTCGTGCACCCAGCCGAGCGTTTTTCCATTGAGGGACACTTTGTACCAAAGCGCTCCCGACGCATCTTTGGCGCTTGACAGGCTGTTCAGTTTGATTCCTTTTTTCAGTTGGGTGACGACTTTTGCTTTTAAAGATGGAGCTTGCCGCACATTGGCGACCGACACGCTGACCGTCAGCGGCTGGCCTGAGATGCTGGACGTATCCGAGACACCGCTTGGAACCGAAATGGTTGATGACATCGTCAACACTTTTTCCGACACCCATCCCCGGACATGTCCGAGATCAACGCGGTACCAAAGTTCCTGACCATTTGTGACGAACAAATCGATCACTTTGACAGATTGACCGCGTGACACTGTGGCGACGGCGCGGTAATGGACGCTCGCCCCGCGGCGAACCGGGGAGGACTGCACAAGGTTCATGAATGTCGGCAAAAGTGTCGGAAGCTGTTTGGGTATGTAGATCTGTTCCGTTTTCACCCATCCTTTGACTCCCGCCCACTCCACACGCACATACTGTTCCCCGAGCGAATTGGTGAACTCGGCCATGATGGAGACGACATCGCCGTTAGACAGTGTTTTGACGACCGGATAGTAAGGGGATGCCCCCTTGCGCATCGCGATGTCGTTGGCGGCGATGACCGCACGCTTTCCGACGAGCATGGAAGGTGGTTGGTTGGAAAAGCTGTCCGCACGCGCCCAGCCGGTGACGCCTCCGTACTCGATGCGGTACCACGTTTCACCATAGGCGTTTTGAAACTCGTCTATGACGTTCACTTGTTGGCCAGCGGGAATCGAACCAACGGCCCGATATGAATCGGTTGCCCCTCTTTTCAGCAACGAGTCTTGCTTGGCGAACATCACGTTAGGGAAGGCGGAAGAGACATGCGCTTCAGAAAAGTCGTCTGCCCGCGCCCAGCCTGTGATGCCCTTATATTCGATGCGATACCACGTTTCGCCAGCAGCGTTTTGGAACTTGTCGATGACCTTTACTTGTTGGCCAGCGGAAATGGATTCGACGATTTGATAGGAATCCGTCGCTCCTCTCCTCAGCAAAGCGTTATGCTCCGCGACCATGAGTGTCGGTGAGGATGAGGACGGACTTCCATCGGCGGCCAAGGCGGCCGACGGCCACAGCGGGCAAGTCGCCAACAAGACGGAAAGAAGTGTTTTTTTCAAGGATTCGATCCCCCCTTTTTCTCAAGTTTGTGTTTTCTATACTATCATAGCGAATTTTGCCGTTTTATCCAACCCGAATTCAGTCCTATTATGAGAAAAAATGAAAAGTTTTGTTGAAAAAGAGAAAAAAAACAGAGGACATGAAAAGTTGTGTTCTTTCATCATCATTGCGGCATGATATACGCTGTAAATGGAAAAAGGCGCCCCATTGCGTTTGGGAGCACCTTCTTTGTGATCGTTAATTTTGGTTTTGTGTGGATGGTGAATCGCTGCGCGTGAGGGAGGCGTTGGACGTCTCGAGCGCTTGCCGCAGCGTTTCATTGATTGAGTTGACCGATTGCTCGTCGGGGATGTAGTAGTACACGCCGTTGATCGTTTCGTCGTATCCTTTCAAATGCAAATTTTCTACATCCGCGTTTTTCATTTTTTGATAGACATAGATGAACGACAACAAATCGGCCGGAGGGATGTTCGTCCGCACGTGATCCCCTAAATCGGCGATGATGTCATCCAGCTTCGGCAGCGAGGTGATGGATGTGCTTTTGTCAATAATGGCACGAATGACTTGTTTCTGCCGTTCATTCCGCCCAAGATCGCCGCGAGGGTCCGATTTTCTCATGCGCACATAGGCGAGCGCTTCATTGCCATTCAACTCTTGTTTGCCTTTATGGAACGTATGCCATTTGAGGGAGCCGGTCAGTTGGGCTTTGAATGTGAACGGAACATCCACCGTGACGCCGCCTAAGGAATCGACAATTTTCTGGAACCCGTCAAAATCGGTTGTCACGTAATAGTCAATCGGTACATCGATCAGCTCATTGACGGCTTCAATGGTTGATTGAATGCCGCCGTAGCTGTAGGAATGGGTGATTTTGTCTTTCCGCCCTTCGCTCGGGATGTAAACGCGCGTGTCGCGGGGAATGCTCAACAAATACACTTTGTTCGTCTTCGGATTGACGGTCAACAGCATGACGACATCAGACCGCCCCTCCTCGTCGTGGTACTGGTTTTCCACTCCGACTAACAGAACGGTAAATGGGTCTTTGCGCATCTCAATGTTTCTTGCCGACTTGCCTGATGGATCAAGCGCTTGATACATTTTGCTTGACGCCTGTTTCGTCTCGGAGTAAATATTGTAGCCAAAGGCGCCGACACCCCCGAGCAAAAGAAGAAACACGAGCAAAAATAATCGGCGGAGCCGCTTTTTTTTCTTTCGCTTTTTCACCGTTTTTCTTGTATGATTCATCGTTTAACCCTTCTTTCCTTTACGGTGTCGTTTTAGGAAGACGGAAGCAACCGTTCGGCATACTCCATCGCTCCCGCCTGAATGTCCGCCCTTCCGTTTGTCAGTTCGGTCATCCACTCGCCGAACGAAGACTGGCCGTCCTCGGGAACGAGAACATCAAACGTGACGCGGTCGGCATATTGGATATTTTTAATAGTATATACGGAAGAGCGCAGCTCATTTTCCACCTTCCCAAGCCACGAATAGTCAATCGTCACCTGCATGACGCGCATGAGCCGGCGTTCGACGATGCCTGCGGCGTTCAGGCCTTCTGAGACGGCGCGGCTGTATGCACGCACCAACCCGCCCGCGCCGAGCTTGATGCCGCCGAAGTAGCGGGTGACGACGGCGACGGTGTCTTTCAATCCTTTTTTCTTCAGCACCTCAAGCATCGGCACCCCTGCGGTGCCGCTCGGCTCACCGTCATCGTTCGCTTTTTGGATTTGGTCATGCTCCCCAATCAAATAGGCGGAGCAGTTGTGGGTGGCGTCCCAATGCTTCTTCTTGATCTGTTGAATAAAGGCGATAGCCTCTTCTTCCGTTTCCGCGCGGTTGACATAGCAGATAAACCGTGATTTTTCAATTACGATTTCGTGTTCACCGTATCCTTTAACCGTGTAATATTTTTGCAACAAAACGAAACACCTCAACGATCAACATTGTGCAAACGGTTTATTTGTTCATTTTTTTGCAAGAACGGCTAGCGCTCTACTCTCATTATGGTAAACTAAAAATAAAAGAGCAATAGATAGGGCATGCTTTTATTATTATAAATCGACAACTTTTTTCCTTCAAACAAATTTTGCTGGCGCCCATGCGCACCGCTTGGCAGCGCTGTTGGAGGTTGGCAAATGGCTAAGGCAAAACAGTGGGACGTAAAGCAGTTAGATCGGATTGTCGAAAAAATGATCGACACCGTTCAACATAGCAAAGATGAAATTTTTCGCATCGGGGAGCAGTCGCGTCAAGAGCACGACCATTTGCTTCGCGAACTTGAGGAGGTGAAGCGGCTGACCGTGCAGGCGATCGAAGAAGCGGATCAGCTGGAAATGAAGGCGCGCCGGGCGCGCCGCCGCCTGTCGGAAGTGAGCCAAAACTTTTCGACCCACTCGGAGCAAGATATTCGCGAGGCGTATGAAGCGGCGCACGAGCTGCATATAAAGCTGACGATGGTGCGCGAGCGGGAGAAACAGCTGCGGCTGCGCCGCGATGAACTCGAGCGGAGATTGGCGAGCCTTGCGCAAATTATCGAACGTGCCGACCATTTAGTCGGGCAAATTACGGTCGTGCTCCACTACTTAAACAGCGATTTCCGCCAGGTCAGCGAGCTCGTTGAAGGAGCGAAGCAAAAGCAAGAATTCGGGCTGAAAATCATCGAAGCCCAGGAAGAAGAGCGGCGGCGGCTGTCGCGGGAAATCCATGACGGCCCGGCGCAGCTGCTTGCGCATGTCCTGCTTCGATCGGATCTCGTCGAAAAGGTGATCAAAGAGCGAGGGACAGAGGCGGCGATCGCCGAGATTCGTGATTTTCGCAAAATGGTGCGTTCGGCTTTGTCCGAAGTGCGCCGCATCATTTACGACTTGCGGCCGATGGCGCTTGATGATTTAGGACTGGTTCCGACGCTAAAAAAATACTTGCAAACGACCGAAGAATATAATAACGGAGTCCATATTTCCTTTGTACATATCGGCGAAGAAATTCGGCTGCCGTCGCGGATGGAAGCGGCCGTGTTTCGCCTTGTCCAAGAGTCGGTGCAAAATGCCTTAAAGCACGCCGAAGCGCGCCACATCGACGTCAAAATGGAAGTGACGTGCCGCCATCTGCTTGTTAGCGTCAAGGACGATGGCAAAGGATTTGATCCATCGGTCAAAAAAGAAAATGCGTTCGGCTTGATTGGCATGCGGGAGCGGGTGGAGCTGCTCGGCGGCACGCTCGACATCCGCTCAAAGATTGGCAGCGGAACGACCGTGTTCATTCGCGTTCCGCTCGACCGTTCGACTGACGAAACGAACAAGGAGGAGAGGAAACGATGAAAACACGCATCGCGATTATCGACGATCACCAGCTGTTTCGCGAGGGCATCAAGCGCATTTTGGAATTTGAGGGCGATTTTGAAGTCGTGGCGGAAGGAAGCGACGGAAGCGAAGTGCTTTCGATCGTCGAAACATACCGCCCCGATTTGGTGCTAATGGACATCAATATGCCGGACATCAACGGCGTTGAGGCGACGAAACAGCTGATTGAAGCTTACCCTGATACGAAAGTCGTCGTGCTGTCGATTCATGACGATGAACACTATGTCATGCGCGCCTTGCAGACGGGAGCGACCGGGTATTTGCTGAAGGAGATGGATGCCGATACGCTCATTGAGGCGGTGAGAATCGTCGCAGAAGGCGGATCGTATTTGCATCCGAAAGTGACGCACAACTTGATTCGCGAATACCGCCGCTTGACGTCGGAAAAAGGCGGCGTGGCGGTCAAACAAGAAGTGCGCCGTCCGCTGCATTTATTGACGCGGCGCGAGTGCGAAGTGCTGCAGCTGTTGGCTGACGGCAAAAGCAACCGCGCCATCGGCGAAGCGCTGTACATTAGCGAAAAAACGGTGAAAAACCACGTTAGCAGCATCTTGCAAAAATTAAACGTCAACGACCGGACGCAAGCCGTTGTGGTCGCGATCAAAAACGGCTGGGTGGAGGTGCGCTGAACGGAACGGGGGCTCTCGCCAGTCTTTGCAGCGGTGCGTTGACGATCGAAGCGGCTTCCTGTGGCATCGATGCGCCGTTTGGCGGCGAAGGAGCGGCTTGGGCAAAGCGTTGCATGAGGATCAACGATGTTCCGCTTCACGGCCTGCCCGCGTTCTTTGCCTCCTCATGCATCGAGCGGTGGTGGACAACGAGTCTTTTTGGTATAATGGCAGAAAATGCTGAATCAGGAAGGAATGGCGCCTGTGAAAATTGCGATTGTCACCGATAGCACGGCTTATTTGCCGAAAGACGTGCGCGAGCGGCTCGGCATCCGGATGATTCCGCTCAGCGTCATTTTTGGGGACGAAACATATCGCGAAGAGATCGATATGACGGCGGATGAATTTTTTGTCAAAATCAAGCAGAATCCTAAGCTGCCGACGACATCGCAGCCCTCAGTCGGCGAATTTGTCGACTTGTTCACTGCCATTCGTGAGGAAGGGTACGACGCTGTCATCAGCATCCACCTTTCAAGCGGCATCAGCGGCACGTATCAAGGCGCGGTCACGGCAGGGACGATGGTGGATGGCCTGCGCGTTTACGCCTACGATTCGGAAATCAGCTGCATGGCGCAAGGGTTTTACGCCATCGAAGCCGCCGAGATGGCGAAGGCGGGGAAAATGCCGGAGGAGATTCTCGCCCGTCTTGATGAGATGAAGCGGACGTTGCGCGCCTACTTTATGGTCGACGACTTGTCCCACCTGCAGCGCGGCGGACGGCTGACTGGCGCGCAGGCGTTCATCGGCGGCCTCTTGCAAATCAAGCCGCTTCTTCGCTTTGAAAACAAAGTGATCGTGCCGTTTGAAAAAATCCGCACGCGCAAAAAAGCGATCCACCGCATCGAAGAGCTGTTCGCCGAAGATGCGGAAAAGGGTGTGCCGCTCAAAGCCGCCATCATCCACGCCAACCAGCCCGATGAAGCGCACCGCTGGCGCGATGAGCTGTCCGCCCGCTATCCGCACGTCGAATTTTCGATCAGCTATTTTGGCCCCGTCATCGCCACGCACGTCGGCGAAGGCGCGCTCGGGCTGACGTGGTATCAGCCATAAGCCGAGGCCGCAAAGCGCCGCCTCGAGGCGCTGCAGCCGAGCACAAGGCGGAACGGTGTGCTCCGCCCTGTGCGGCGGCGAATTTGTTTTACATTCGTTTTCTCACCTCCTTATGAAACGGACCGGAGATGCGGTACTGGCCGAACTTGTCGAACCGTTTTCCTTTCCTGAAAAATTTGTCGCTATTTCCCCGGGAATGTTGTCGAAACACGTTGTCGATCGACTCCGTGACTCTTCTGTGAATCTTCGCTGGCGTCAAGTTTTGCTGCATCCATTTCTTTTGAAGACCGATATGTCGTGAAAAAGACGGTCAAACCACATCCTTGTTCCATTTGGAAAGGCCTTTTCACCTCCACTTTCTTTTTTGATCGAATGTTGCCGTTTTGTGCATGGCGTCTGTTTTTTATTACCAGCCTTCTAAAGAATGCCGTGAGATCGCTCTTTCTGTCCCTTTATGCGTTTCAAGCCTCTCAACTTGGGGAGAGGGTGTTTTCCAAGGCGTTTTTGCCGCGTCACCCGCTCTGTTAGGATCTCAGAGACATGCTTTTCCTGAATGACAAAAGGAGTGATGCTCATTGTACATCCCCCCATCAACCGCTGCTTCGCCGCTTGTCGTCTGGCTCAATGGCCAGCGCCTACCCCGAGAGCAGCTGCCGTTTCCCGATGGAGAAGTCGCTGCCGCCATCCAGACCGGTTCGCTATGCGAACAGCCCGGGCTCATCAACACAGCGCGCGGCTGGCGCTGCGTCCGTTGCGGAAACGACGATCGTCGTCTGTTCGCCTCGTTTCCGTGCGCCCGCTGCGGGACAGATTGCGCGTATTGCCGCAAGTGTCTCGTGATGGGGCGCATCAGCTCCTGCACCCGCCTTGTGCACGTGACGATGCCGCTTCCGTCCGAGCCGCACGAGGCGCCGCTTTCCTGGGACGGGGAACTGTCCGCCGCTCAGGCGGAGGCTGCCCAGGCAGTCCGCCAGGCGGTGCTGGACCGAAGCGAACTGCTCGTTTGGGCCGTATGCGGTGCAGGGAAAACCGAGATTTTGTTTCCCGCCATCGCCGCCGCGCTCGAGAAGGGCTGGCGCGTTGGCCTCGCCACGCCACGGACCGATGTTGTCCGCGAGCTTGCTCCCCGCTTTCGCCAAGCGTTCCCGCGCGTTCCGCTCGCTGTTTGGCACGGCGGAAGCGAAGAGCGCGGGCGGATCGCTTCCTTGGTCCTCTCCACCACCCACCAGTTGCTGCGAGCCTACCGCGCATTTGACGTTATGATCGTCGATGAAGTCGACGCCTTCCCGTATTCGGTTGAACCGATGCTTGAATACGCCGTCAGTCAAGCGCGGAAAGAACAGTCGAGCCTCATTTATTTAACCGCCACCCCATCGCGTGCTTGGCAGCGTGACATTGCGCGTGGCAAACGGAACGCCGTCGTCATCCCCGCCCGCTATCACGGCCAT
Organism: Geobacillus sp. CCR; assembly: GCF_052906625.1. Taxonomy (NCBI): domain Bacteria; kingdom Bacillati; phylum Bacillota; class Bacilli; order Caryophanales; family Anoxybacillaceae; genus Geobacillus; species Geobacillus sp. CCR. The sequence goes on from NZ_JBREBQ010000003.1 coordinate 46,273, forward strand.
CCGCTCCCCGTCCCCGTGCTTGAATGGTGCGGCAATTGGCGCAAGCGGCTCGAGCGCGGCCGCTTGCCTGAAAACGTCTTCTCATGGGTTCTCCAGCGCCTTGAACAAGGAAAGCAAGCGTTTTTGTTCGTCCCACACATCGATGAGCTTGAGGCGGTCGCCGGCCTGTTGCAACGGGTCGATCCCCGCATCGTCGGCGTCCACGCCGAAGCCCCGGATCGCGCCGATCATGTGCAGGCGTTTCGCGACGGGCGCGTTCCGCTGCTTGTGACGACGACGATTCTTGAGCGCGGCGTGACGGTACCGAACATCGATGTCGCCGTCCTTGGCGCCGAAGACCGCATCTTTACGGAAAGCGCTCTCGTGCAAATCGCCGGCCGCGTCGGCCGCCACGCGGCGTTTCCGGATGGCGACGTCCGCTTTTTCCATCACGGAAAAACGAACGAGATGGTGCGGGCGCGCCGCCACATTGTCCGCATGAATGAGACAGCAAAGAAAAGGGGGTTGCTGCATCGATGAACTGCCTTCTTTGCCATTCTCCATATAACCCGATTAACAGCTGGCGCCAGCTTCTTTTCCTCGAAGACCTTGACGTCCTTTGCCCGCGCTGCCGCGGGTCGTTCGCCGTCATTCGCGGCCGCCTTTGCGAGATGTGCGGCCGTCCGCTTGAGGAAGCCAAGCCATCGCTGTGCGCCGACTGTCTAAGGTGGCAGGATGATGAACAATGGGGGAGGGCGCTCGTGAAAAACCGATCCGTCTATGTATACAACGACTGGATGAAAGACGTCGTCGCCTTATGGAAGTTCCGCGGCGACTATATCGTCGTCGAGGCGTTCCGCCGACCGTTTTCCCAAGCGTTTCGCCGACATTTCGGCCGCGATTGGTGCATCGTTCCGATCCCGCTGAGCCGCGATCGCCTCGATGAGCGCGGCTTCAACCAAGCGGAAGCGCTTGCCCGCCTGCTTCCATCCCTGTATTTCCCTTGGCTGGCCCGTAAACATTCCGAAAAGCAATCGAAAAAATCGCGCCGCGAGCGGCTCGAGACCGACAACCCATTTTTCCTTGCCGATCATCCCCCGCTTGACGGAAAACGAATCGTGCTGATCGACGACATTTACACAACGGGCATCACCATCCGCCACGCCGCCCTTGTTTTGCTTGAAGCGGGGGCGGCCGAGGTGGGGGCGTTGACGTTGGTGCGGGCGTGAGCAGGCTAAACATTTGCCTGCAGGATGCCGATATAAACAGTAGCAACCGAATGGAGCGGAAGGTGAACGGGGATGGAAATTCGCAACGTTTTGACTAGGCAATCGATAACGTCGCCAAATCAAACGCTGGTGGTGCAAAAAGGGGAAACATACGATGCCGTCATCAAAGAAAGCCAAGGCGGCGCCGCCGTTGTCGTGATCAAAGGGATCGAAGTGCAGGTGCGAACGGAAGGGGAATGGCCGCAGGAAGGGCGTGTGGCCATCAAGATCGTCGGGGAACAAGACGGAGTTCCAGTGGCGCGAATCGTTCCCCGTCCCCCCCAAGAGACGGACAAACAAGCGGTTCATTTTTCTGCTTCTGAACCGTTATCGCCTGAGCTGAGACAGGTCGGGGCTTGGCTGCAAAAACATGGACAATCGCTCACAAAAGAGATCGTTTCCACCTTGCGTACCTTTTTCACCGAAGCCCCAGGCACCGCAGAGCAAAAACTCGATACCGTCCGCGCGGTCATCAATAAGCATTTAGAACTGACGGGCGTTCATCTTGCGGCCGTCCATGAGGCGCTGCATGGGAAGCCGCTCGGAGAGAGGCTCGTAGATATGGTAGAGGAGCTTAAGGTGAATGAACAAAAGAAGTTCCGCGTTTCCATGGAAGGAAAATTGGACGACAGTGCGTCAACTTCTATGTCCCGTGTTGGTTCTCCACAAGAATTCGTTCAACAATTGCTGCAACGATTAACAGCTCTTTTGTCCGAACCGCATCAAAAGGCAAATGGCACAGAGATGATGCAAGCGATCAATTTATTGCGCGACAAGGTTCTTCATGCCATCGAGCAACTGAAAAAAGAGCCGCATCTTGAACAAGCGCTTGACTTGATTCAAAAGGAGATTGGAGAAGGAGTTCAGATTCATCCTGCCTGGAGGCAGGCGTTCAACGAAGCATTGACAGAAGCGCGCCAGTCGATGGAAAGCGGAAGAGAGCTTGCTGCCCGGAAAGCGTTGTTCGATATGTTGAGTGACATGGAACAAGCCCTTTCTTCGGGATCATCGGACCATGTTCCGCTTAATGGAACATGGATGCAAGCGAGTGTGCCGATGCAAACGAAGGACTTTCTCGTGCAAACGGTCACAGCCAAAATGGCACAGACGTCCCGTGACTTTCAGATTGTGAAGCGCCATGTGATGCGCCATTTGGAGACGGTGCTGCACTGGATGGAACAAGGAGGACAAGCCGCCCGCTTGCAGACAAAACAGTACTTGGAAAGCGCCATTAAGCAGTTGGATAACGTCATTTTAAAAAGTGATTTGATGCTGTTTACGGACATGGCGACGGAAAAGCAGCTGATGAAGGCGAGCTCCCAGCTGGCCGAAGCGAAAAAGCGGCTTCGTCAAGGGGATGAGCAAGGCGCTCGAAAATTGGTCAATGGGGTAAAAGAGACCCTTGCGAATATGGAACTGAAACTTTCCGAAGCAAAAGTGAAGCATTTTGTGGTCGGTTTGGGCGAACCGCAGACGGATTTGTCAGAAACATTTTTCCGGCAAATGAACGAAGCGGCGCAGCCGTTCGTTGACGGGCCATCCGCACGGCAATTGTTTGAAGCACTTCGCCGCTTTGGCTTTACACACGATTATGAGGCGGCTGAGTCGCTCGTGCAGAAAGATGCCAACGGGGAAGGGACGCCACAGAACATGAAGGCAATGCTTCTGCAGCTCGCGCAAAGCGGAAATGAGCCCATCGCCCGACAGGCGGAACAGGCGTTAACGAATTTGACGGGTCAACAGCTGCTAAACCGATGGGACGCAGGAGTGGGCATGCAAAGCCTGTTCTTCTCCTTGCCGTTGCGATGGCAAAATGAAGTGCGGAACGTCAACGTCTATGTCAACGCCCGCCAAGATGGCGAGCGAATCGATTGGGAAAACTGTCAGCTCTATTTCTTGCTGGAAACGAAAAAGCTAGGAGACCTCGGCATTTTGCTTCAAGCCAATGAGCGAAGCTTGTCCGTCACCCTTCGCAACGACCGCGATGATTTTGCCGAAAAAGCCGCGCCGTTCATCGATATGGCGAAAAAGCGATTGGAGGAGATCGGCTACCACGTCAAAATGGTCAACATCACAAAGCTGACGAATGAAACGAAGCGGCAGGAAGAAGAAAAACGGGTTCCATCCGTTCGCCTGTACGGACCGTTTACGGAAAGAGGGTACGATTTCACGATATGATGACGAAATATTTCAACCAAAAAAAGCAGAGATATATGAACGGCCCAACGGCGGCTGTCATCCGCTATGACGAATCGTCAGGCCAGTCGCCGACTGTCGTTGCTCAAGGGAGCGGACATGTGGCGCAGAAAATCATTGAACTGGCGAAACAGCATCACATCCCGATTCAAGAGGATCCATTGCTCGTGCAAAACTTGCTTCAGCTTGATCTTGGCGACCGCATTCCGCCGCAATTGTATGGGGTCATTGCCGAAATTTTGATTTTGATTGAAGAAATTGAAAAAAATGCTTAAACATTGTCGACTCATCGCCGATATAAAAAACAGAGGGCAAATGGGGGGCACGGCGTTGGACTTTTTAACCGAGGAATGGATTTACCAAAAAAACTCGCAGCAACTGACGGCATTGCTATATGAAGGATTGATGGAATGTTTGGAAGAGGCCATCGCGGCCCTTGAACAAAAAGACTATTGGAAAGCGAACAAGCAGCTGCAAAAAGGAAACGACATCCTTCGCCGCCTCGGCGTGGGATTGCGCTATGACGCAGGCATCATCGCCCATCAGTTGGACGCGCTCTACAATTATATGGCTGAGCGTCTGATCGAGGCGAATATGAAAAAAGACGTGAAGATTGTTCAGGAAGTGTGGCAATTAACGACTACGATCGCCACCGCTTGGAACGAGGCGCTCAAAAGCGGCGCCTCTTCTGCGCAAACGGCGCGAAATCCTAAAACAGCGGCGTATGAGCAGTTCATCGCCTATGAGCAATCTTAAGCAAAGGAGTCGGTTTTGATGCGAATCAACCATAACATTCAAGCGCTCAACGCCTACCGCAATTTGGCAGCCAACCAGTCAAGCATCTCGAAAAACTTAGAGCGCCTCTCCTCCGGCTTGCGCATCAACCGCGCCGCTGATGACGCGGCGGGGCTTGCCATTTCGGAAAAAATGCGCTCGCAAATTCGCGGCCTGCAAATGGCAGAACGGAACGCGCTCGATGCGATTTCGCTCATTCAAACGGCGGAAGGGGCGTTAAACGAAGTCCACAGCATCCTGCAGCGGATGCGCGAGCTGGCTGTGCAGGCGGCGAATGGAACGAACCAAGATACGGATCGAGAAGCGCTTGACAGCGAGTTTCAGCAGTTGATTGAAGAAATTGATCGTATTGGACAAGATACGCAATTTAACAAAATGAATATTCTTGCTGCTGATCAAAATATCGATATCCAACTTGGAGCCAACAATGGGCAAACGTTGACATTATCTTGGAAACAGCAATTGAAAAACTCTCTTGGCGAGGACGCTACAGACATTAGCAATTTAAATATTAAAACGATTACTGATGCCCAGAATGCGATCACAACATTGGATAATGCCATCATCTCCGTATCCAAATCCCGTTCTAAGATGGGCGCTTACCAAAACCGCCTAGAGCATACCATTAACAACTTGACAACCGCGAATGAAAACTTAACTTCCGCCGAATCCCGCATCCGCGATACGGATATGGCGATGGAGATGGCGGAGTTTACGAAAAACAACATCTTGACGCAGGCGGCGCAGGCGATGCTCGCGCAGTCGAACCAGCTGCCGCAAGGGATTTTGCAGCTTTTGAAAAGCTAATCGGACCGCATCGGGCGGGGCATAAACGCCTCGCCCTTTTGCTATGGTTGTGCGATAATGGGGGTAGCGAGAGGTGATGGCAATGGAAGTGCAAAAAGTGACGCGCACAGGGCTGGCGAATGTGGGCCGTAAAAATGACGTTCCCACGGAATCAGTGTCCTTCACCGAAGTGATGGCGAAAACACGCCGCGATGTTGTATGGGAGCGAATCAACGAACAAGTCCGCCAAATCGAGGAGCAAGGGAAGAAGCTTGCCGAGTCGCGGACGGTTGAGGATTTGCGCAAATACAAACAGCTCGTCAAGTCGTTTTTGGACGACGCGGTGAAAAACGGCCTGCAGCTCGAGGAACAACGCGGATTCAGCCGCGGCGGGCGCGCGCGCATTTATAAGCTCGTGAAGGAAGTCGATCAAAAGCTCGTTGAACTGACGAATGAAGTGCTGCAAAAAGAACAGCGTGGACTCGAGATTTTGCGGCTCGTTGGTGAGATTCAAGGACTGATCATCAACATCTATACATGACCCATCGGCAGGCTGAAACGCCTCCATTGGCCATAGTGAGTCCAACATGCTACTGTGCGGCTGCATGAAAAAGCAGGAGAGCTTATATGATCAGACCAAGCCGTTTGATGTCGACAATCGGGAGGGGAAGACGATGGCGGAGTTGGCCAATTGCGCGAAGTGCGGGCGGTTGTTTGTCAAACACTCTGTCCGCGACGTATGCGAGTCGTGCTATCAAGAAGAAGAACGGCAATTTGAACGCGTTTACGCGTTTTTGCGCAGACGGGAAAACCGCACGGCGACGATGGCGCAAGTGGTGGAGGCGACAGGCGTTGAGGAGAAGTTGATCATCAAATGGATTCGCGCGGGGCGGCTGCAGCTTGTCCATTTCCCGAATCTCGGCTATCCGTGCGACTCGTGCGGCGCGCTGATCCGTGAAGGGCGGTTGTGCGCCAAGTGCCTCGGCCAACTGCAGGCTGACTTGCGGCGGGCGGAGGGGGGGAAGGAAAAAGAAGCTCGTTCCCGCCGCGCCACTTATTACATTCAGGACGATCAAGAACGCTAAACATTTTCCCTTAACGTTCCGATATAAACAGTAGCGCGATGTGAACTGTGTCTCTCAAGCGAGGTGAACGCGATGAAAATCCACCATATCGGTTCGATGAACGTCAACCCATATCAACGTCAGTTCGCCAAAACGGAGCGTCTAGCGGCGGGGAAGACGAAGGGCGATCAAGTGGAAATTTCCAAAGAAGCGAAAGAGTTGCAAGAAGCGACAAGCTGGGAACGGGCGCGGCAGGCGAAGCTGGAGGAGCTGCGCCAACAAATTGAGACCGGCGCCTACCAAGTCGACCCGCGGGCGGTCGCCAAACGGATGATCGACTATTACCGAAATCACCGATAAAGGAAGCGGATCGTGATGGCATTTGCCCCACTCATTCATCTATTGCGGGCGCACAGTGAGCTTTATGAAAGCTTGCTGGCGCTGTCGAGGAGGAAGACGGAAGCGTTGAAGAAAAACGACATCGAGGCGCTGTCGGCTTTGCTTGCGGATGAACAGAAGCATATTTTGGCCATCCGCCAGCTCGAGGAACGGCGGCAGCGATGGCTGAAGGAGACGCTCGGCGATGAGGCGGCGACCCTCTCCCGATGCATGGATCTGGCAAAAGGCAAGGAGCGCGAGGAGCTGAGGGAATGCCAAGCGCGGCTTCAGACCGCTGTGAACGCGGTGGCCGAGGCGAATGAATTAAACCGCCAGCTCATTGGACAGTCGCTCCAGTTTGTCACCGCGATGATCGAGACGTTCGCCCCGACGCTGTCCACCTACAGCCGCACGCAACAATATGCCCCTTCGCCCGAGCGACCGCTGTTTGAATCGAAAGCGTAAGGAGGAAGAACGATGCTCTCGACATTCCATGGCCTTGAAGCCGCCCGACGCGGCATGATGGCCCAACAAGCCGCCTTGTACACGACAAGCCATAACATCGCCAACGCCAATACGGAAGGGTATACACGGCAGCGCGTTCAACTGCAGCCGACGCCGCCGTTCCCGACGCCCGGACTCAACCGCCCGAACATCCCGGGACAGATGGGGACAGGAGTGGAAGCGTCGTCGGTTGAACGGGTGCGCGAATATTTCCTCGACATCCAATACCGCGGCGAAAACAGCAAGCTCGGGTACTGGGAAGCGCGCGCGGATGCGGTGGCGAAGATGGAAGATATCATGAACGAGCCGTCCGACAGCGGGTTGGCGAAAACGATGGACCAGTTTTGGCAGGCGCTGCAAGATTTGAGCACCCAGCCGGAGAACGAAGGGGCGCGCTCCGTCGTCCGCCAGCGCGGGTTGGCGGTTGTCGAGACGTTCCACTATTTATCGAATTCACTGACGCAAATCCGCACGGACATCGGCACGCAAATCGGCACGACGGTGACGGAAATCAACTCCCTTCTCAACCAAATCCGAGCCTTAAACGAACGGATCGCCGAAATCGAACCGAACGGCTATTTGCCGAACGACTTGTACGACGAGCGCGACCGGTTGATCGACCAGCTGTCGCAGTATATGGAGATCGGCGTGGAAAAGCATCCAACCGGCGGAAACGCTTTGCCCATGGCCGAAGGAACGTACGACGTTTACGTCATGAACGGGAGTGCGAAAGTGTATCTCGTTCAAGGGCGCACGGCGTCTGCCGTATCGTTTCCCGACGGCAGCGATGTCGACGGCGACGGGGTGAAGGAAATGCCCCCTGCTTCAGGCGTCAATGCGCTTGATATCAGCGGGACGACCATTTCCTTCACGGCTCTTTCCAACGGCAAGCTGCGCGGGTTGATCGAAGGATACGGCTATCAGGCGGGAACGGACGCCAGCGGCCAGCCGATCGTCAAAGGGCTGTATCCAGACATGCTCGCCAACTTGGACAAGCTCGCCTATACGTTCGGCACGGTGTTCAACGCCGTTCATCAACAGGGCTACGGGTTAAATGGAAGCACGAATCACCCGTTTTTTGACGGGATCAGTGCCGTGAGCGGCGCGGCGAACACGATCAAGCTCGCTGCCGACATCGACGATTTGGCGAACATCGCGGCGTCCACCAAAAGCGGGGAAACAGGGAACGGCAACAACGCCATCAACCTCGCCAACGTCCGCAGCCTGCTTTTGTCCAATGCGACCGCTTCGCTGCAAGACGGCATCTCCGTCAACTTGGCCTCCCTGAATTTGCCGCTTTCCTCAGGCACGGTCGAAACGAACTACCAAGGCTGGATCGGCCAGCTTGGCGTCGACGGCGAGCAGGCGAACCGGATGAAAACGAACAGCGAAACGCTGCGCCAGTCGGTGGAGGAAAAGCGGCAGTCAGTGAGCTCCGTGTCGCTCGATGAAGAGATGATGAACATGATCAAATTCCAGCACGCCTACAACGCCGCGGCAAGGCAAATCACGGTGATTGACGAAATGCTCGATAAACTCATCAACGGCATGGGCGTCGTCGGAAGGTAGGTGAACGGTGATGCGCATTACGCAAAGCATGTTGGCGAACAATACGCTTAAGCAGATTGCCCGAAGCTACGCCAATTTGGACAAATATCAAACCCAGCTTTCGACGGGGAAAAAAATCACCCGCCCGTCGGACGATCCTGTTGTGGCGATGAAAGGAATCGCCTACCGTTCGAATTTAGCCGAAGTCGAGCAGTTCAAACGCAACTTTTCGGAAGCGTACAACTGGGTGGAAAACTCCGATTCGGCGCTTGACAAGGCGACGCAGGCGCTGCAGCGCATCCGCGAGCTCACCGTGCAGGCGAGCAACGACACATACGAAGAAACGCAGCGCCAAGCGATCGCCAAAGAAGTGCGCCAGTTGACCGAACATTTGGTCACGATCGCCAATACAAAAGTCGGCGACAAATACATCTTCAACGGGGCGAAAACGACGGAGCCGCCTGTGACGGTGAACCCGGACGGCACGATTTCCGTGTCGACGAACAGCCAACAGCTGAACATTGAGCTCGCCAAAGGCATTTACATTCCGGTCAACATTCCGCCGAGCACAGCGTTCGGGGCGGGCAGCGGATTGTTTTCGGACTTGCAAAACTTGGCCGCTGCCCTCGAAAATCCGAGCACGACCGGCGATGATATAACCGACTATTTAGACAAACTGGACAGCCACTTGACGAATTTGCTCGGCGTCCGCGCCGAACTCGGCGCGCGCATGAACCGGATCGAGCTGATGGAAGACCGCATCGACAGCCAGCAGGTGATCGCGGAAAAAATGTTGTCGGACAACGAAGACGTTGACCTGGAAAAAGTCATCACCGATTTGAAAACGCAAGAAAGCGTCCACCGCGCGGCGTTGGCCGTCGGCGCGCGCGTCATTCAGCCGACGCTCGTTGACTTTTTGCGTTAAACTAGCGTAACGCCCGCCGAAAGGAGCGATGGCCATGCGCATTCCGCAGCTTAAGATGGAAGCGACGTACGCCAAGCTGGCGATCTCAAGCGAACGGGCGCGGCTTGACATCACCCAGCCGCCCGCGGAGATGACGATCGAGCAACCGCCCGCTGACATGCGCATCGCCTCCATTCCCGCCCGCCTGACGATCGACCAGACCGAGGCGTGGGCGGCGGTCAACAACAAGCACGTGTTTCGGCTGATCGAAGACGCGGCCGCTGACGGACGGCAAGCGGTGCTCGACTTCATCGAGCGCGCCGCCATTCAAGGCGATGAACTGATGCGCATTGAACACGGCGGCGATCCTCTCGTGGAGCAGGCGGAGGCCAACAGCGAAGGCCCGCCGCTTGAGTTGGAGATCGCCCTCGTCCCGCCGCCGTTTAGCGTCAAGGTCGACTATGAACCGGGCAGACTCACGATCGACTGGAACACCTACACGCCGCGCATTAATGTGAAGGCGCATGCGCCGATCATCCGCTGCCAGCAAGGGGCGGTCAAGATCGATCTCGCCCAGCGCCCGTCGCTTCACATTGACGTCATCATTTGAGGAACATGAGGAGGAGCAAGCATTGAACATCGACACGAAATACCACGGAACAGTGGCGGTGAAGGAAGAAGACATCATCCGCTTCCCCCACGGTCTCCCTGGATTTGCGGACGAGAAGCGGTTCGTCCTTTTGCCGCTCGCCGACACGCCGTTTGTCATCTTGCAGTCGGTCAAGACCCCTGCGCTCGGGTTTATCTTGATTGAGCCGTTTTCGTACTTTCCGGCGTACGAATTTGAACTGGATGAAGCGATGGTCGAACAGCTTGACATCGAAAGCGAACGCGACGTCGCGGTGTACGTCATCTTGACGGTTGCTGACCCGTTCGACAACACGACGGCGAACTTGCAGGCGCCCGTGGTCATCAACGCCCGAAAACGAATCGGCAAGCAAGTGATCTTAACGAACACCCCGTACAAAACGAAACATCGCCTCTTCCCGGAAAAAGCGGCGACGTAAAGGAGGCGGCCTGATGCTTGTTCTAACGCGCAAACTCAAAGAAGCGATCCAAATCGGCGATGACATCGAAATCACCGTCCTCGCCATCCAAGGCGACCAAGTGAAACTCGGCATCAACGCGCCCAAACACATCGACATTCACCGCAAAGAAGTGTACCTCGCCATTCAGGCGGAAAACAACGCCGCCGCCGAAGCGTCCGAAGCCTCGCTCGCCGAACTGACCGCCAAGCTGAAACAATGGAAACAACCATAACGCTGAAGCGCCCAAACGGCGCTTTTTTCGCTCCATCGACAAAAAAATTAAATTTCCCTATTAAACTTCCAAAAAACGCGCCGATATAAAAAGTGAGCGCGGCTTGCGGCGAAAGGCGGCCGACTTTCGCCCTAGCCCCGCCGTTCCACAAGGACGTGGAAAACATCATTTCAAGGAGGAAGAGAACATGAGAATCAACCACAACATCGCGGCGTTGAACACGTATCGGCAGTTGACGACCAATACGACCAACGCTTCGAAATCCATTGAAAAACTTTCGTCTGGCCTCCGCATCAACCGCGCGGGCGACGATGCAGCAGGTCTTGCGATCTCGGAAAAAATGCGCGGCCAAATTCGCGGGTTGGAGCAAGCGAGCCGCAATGCTCAAGACGGTATCTCGCTCATTCAAACGGCGGAAGGTGCGCTGAATGAAGTGCACTCCATCCTGCAGCGGATGCGCGAGCTGGCAACGCAGGCGGCCAACAGCACGAATACGCAAGCAGACCGCGAGCAGCTGCAAAAAGAGTTCAACCAATTGACGTCCGAAATCAACCGGATCGGTAATACGACGGAATTCAACACGCAAAAATTGTTGAACGGCAATGTGAGCGGCGCGAGCCCGATTAAACTGCAAATCGGGGCGAACACCAATCAGTCGTTTGAAATTAAAATTTTCGATATGCGCGCCCAAGCGCTTGGCTTGGCAGGGACAGCGGCCGGTAGCAAAGCTAGTGGCTTAGGTGCTGCTACTACTTCAAACGGTACGAGCGTATCGAATGAACTTAAGGTAGGCATTTCTAGCGCTACATTTACAAGTGGTGCAACGAACCAATTGACAGACGTTAGCAACGCCAGCACGCCTGAATATGCTTTAAATATCATGTCTTTCAGCGGCGCAACGGCGGCGATTTCGAAAATCGACATCGCGATCAACACCGTTTCGACAGAGCGCGCCCGTCTCGGTTCTTATCAAAACCGCTTAGAGCATACGATCAACAACTTGGATACGTCGGCGGAAAACTTGACGGCGGCGGAATCGCGCATCCGCGACGTCGATATGGCGAAGGAAATGATGGAATTTACGAAACAAAACATTCTCACCCAAGCGGCCCAATCGATGTTGGCGCAAGCGAACCAACAACCGCAGAGCGTGCTTCAGCTGCTGCGATAATCGAAAAGAACAATCAGGCCTCTTCTCGACCTCGGGGAGAGGCCGTTCTCTTTTATTTTGTTCGGAATAATTTTCCGAATCTCATTCGCTTCACACTGACAAAAATGATCCGATAATAATGATAGAAGGTGTCAGAGAGTAGTCGACAAATCTCGTGTAGGAGAGTGCAGGACATGCAACTCAACATTTTCGGACAGACGTTTGAATATCGCAATGATCGATCAGAGCTTGAAGCGATGTTCCAAAAAATCTTCTCCATGATTGACGAGGCGGATCGGCAATTGAGTCATCTCGTCATCGATGGCGTCGAAGTATATGACGATTTTGAAACCTATGTGGAGGAACGAATCGATTTCATCCGCACGATTGACGTGGTAGCGGTGACGATCGAAGAATACATACAAGATGTACTCCAGACGATGCATTCGTATTTGCTGCGCGCCTTGCCAGAGATTGAGCGCATCATTGATGAGTTTTACCAAACGCCTTCGGAAGATGCGTGGATGCGATTCGAGCAAATGCTGGAAGGAATCCAATGGATCGACCAAGCTCTTTATTGGCTCACCGAACACCCGAAACATTCGCTTGATCGCCAAGCGCTCGCTCGCATCCGGGAAACGCTGGCGGAACAATTGCGGCAATTGCTCGAAGCTGTAGAAGCAGGCGACGCGATTTTGATCGCCGACTTGATCCAGTATGAGATCAAGCCGCTATGGAAGAAAATGACCGAGCATGTCCAAACAAACGTGGTCAACTAAACAGAGACAGCAAAGGCAGTGAACCGAATTGAGCATTTACACAGGAAAAAAAATCTTAATTATCGGCGGCACGGGGACGATCGGGCAGCATCTCACCAAAGCGCTCTTGCAGCATGACCCGAGCGTCATTCGCATTTTCAGCCGCGATGAGCATAAACAGTTTGAACTGGCGCAACAATTCAAACAACATGCCAAAGTGCTTCGCTATTTAATCGGAGATGTCCGCGACGAAGCGCGGGTGCTGCGGGCGATGGAGGATATTGACTACGTCTTTCATCTCGCCGCCATGAAGCATGTGCCCGCTTGTGAATACAATCCGTTTGAAGCGGTGAAAACGAACATCATCGGCACGCAAAATGTCATTCAAGCCGCTTTGAGCGCCGGAGTGAAAAAGGTGTTATTCACCAGCACGGATAAGGCCATTTCGCCCACGAACACGTACGGCGCGACAAAGCTGACGGCGGAACGGTTGATCGCGGCGACCGAGTATCAAAAAGGACCGAAGAAAACGATTTTCTCGGCGGTGCGGTTCGGCAATGTCATGGGGTCGCGCGGTTCGGTCATTCCGTTGTTTAAAAAGCAGATTTTAGAGGATCGGGAAGTGACCGTCACCCATATGGACATGCTTCGCTACATGATGACGCCGTCGCAGGCCATTTCTCTCATTCTAAAAGCGAACGAACTGGCCGTGGGCGGAGAAGTGTTCGTGCTGAAAATGCCCGTGGTGGCGCTGAAAGATTTAGTTGAGGTGATGATTGAAGAAGTCACCAAGAAATATCGCATCAACGAGCCCATTCGCATCAAAGAGATCGGCTTGCGCCCGGGGGAAAAAATGTATGAAGAGCTGATGACAGAAGATGAAGCGCATACGGCGTGGGAAACGGACGACATGTATGTGATCGGCCCTCCCTTTGGCTGGAAGCCGCATGCCTATCCAAAGGAATGGAGCATCCGCCCGTGCCAAAACCCGTTTCAAGGCGAGATGATTGAGAAAGAAACATTGCGCCGTTGGATTTTGGCAGAGGGCTTAATATAGGAGGAACGGTGAGTGATTAAGAGATGAGCATCATGTTGTTGGCAGAAAATGAGCGCTTTTTGCAAAACCACTATCCATCCATTTGGCAGCTATGGAAGAAAATTGAGCATGCTCCGATTTGGTCGCAATATGAAATCGTCCGGTCCCATGCTGGGCCGCCGACGATTCAAGTTCATGTAGATGAACGCCCTCTGTATTTGCACAGCAAATACAATCCCGAACAGGAAGCCGAGCGCCTCGCCCAGCAGTTCAAAGACCAAGTGGAGCAATGCGACCATTTATTTTTTTACGGCATCGGGCTTGGGTATCATGTTGAAAAACTGTTATCCATGTTTCCTGATAAGTCGTTCACCATTTATGAACCGAATCCGTGGGTCTTTTTCCGCTTTCTGTCGTGCAAACGGGTGACCGAATGGCCGCTTCATCGGCTTCGCTATTTGTATGTCGAAACGGACGAGGAATCGCGCAGGCAGTTTTTTGCCGAGTTTGCCAACGCGCTCGAGACGAATGTGGGGCTTGTGGCGCTGCCAAGCTATGAGCGCATTTTCGTCGACCAATATCGACAATTTGTCCAACAGTTTCGAGATATTCTCCAGTCGAAGCGCATCAATTTGGCGACAGAATTTGCCTTTAGCAAACGTTGGACCCTAAACAGCGTTATGAACTTGCCGACAACGTTGCGATCGCCGAGCATTTTCAGCCGGAAAGAGCATTTTCGTTCCAAGCCGGTCTTGCTCGTGGCCGCTGGGCCGTCTCTGCAGGAGGAATATGACAACCTTCGCTATATAAAGGAAAAAGGGCTGGCCTATATCTTTGCCGTCGGATCGGCGAATCGAGCGTTAGTGGCGAACGGCATCCTTCCTGACGCTGTTTGCACGTATGATCCACAGGCTCATAATTTCGCTGTGTTTTGGGACATGATTGACAAAGGCATTGACGCCCACGTGCCGATGATTTACGGGACAAGCGTCGGATACGAAACGATTCAAAAATACAAAGGGCCAAAGTTTTATGCCGTGACATCCCAAGATACGGTCACGCCGTACTACTTGGACAGCCTTGACCGCAGCGAAGTCATTGATGATGCGTTTTCGATCGCCATCATTACATTGCAAATCTTGGCGAAGCTGGAGGCGAATCCGGTCATTCTTGTCGGGCAAAATTTCGCCTTCCGCGACAATTACTATTATGCGAAAGAAATCAAACGGGGAGAAAAGCAGACCGCTGAAGTGCTCGAACATGAGCGGCGCGGCCTCATGCAAGTGAAGGACGTATATGGACATCTTGTCACGACGAATGAATCGCTCAACCAAATGCGGCTGCTGATGGAGCACTATATCCAGAAGTATGCTCAGATCGAGGTCATCAACACGACAAAAGGTGGTGCGGATATTGCTGGTGCCCCATTCGTTCCGCTGGAGGCCGTCATTCAAACTCGGTTGACGCAGAAAGCCGTGAATGAAAACTGGCATGGCGGCCAAGAAAGCAACGGGATGCAAGGGGTGGAAGACAAAATCGGGAGCATGAAGCGTGCGATGACCGATTTCATCAAGAGATACAATGAACTTGAAGCCATGTTTCATGAGTTGGAGCAAGCCGCTATTCGAAAAAAAGAAGACAAATTGCGCAAATTGTTCGCCCGCTTCGATGAGCAGTTCCGCCGCTTGACCAAAAACGACTTTTTTGACGTATACGTCCGGCCTGTCGTTCGTGTCTATACGGAAATGTTGCAAAAGGAAGCGCACCACATCCGCAAAGAGCAAGACCCCGTGGTGAAAGCGGGCAAGGTGGTTCGGGCGTTCCGCAGTTATTTGCATCTATGCCAACAAGTCTACAACGACATGGCGCCGTTGGTGCAAACATACTTGCACCCCGCCCTGAAACAGAAGGACGATGGCTGGAAGAGACGCGAATGCACATCTAGTGAATTTCAATACATCGGCCAATGGCGGAAAAAGGAGATCAGAATTGAAAAACAATCGTCCGGGGAAGCGGAGGTGATCAGCGCATATTACGAAACGAACGAACCGAATGCCACGATTAAGTTTACGTTTAAAGGGACGGCGCTTCGGGTGATTGGGGCGAGGCACGCGGAGTGTTCGGATGAGATTCGGATCGCAATTGACGGTCATATTGAAAAATTTTCGGGCAGAGAAAAACGCGTACATCCCCCCTTTCCACCTAGTTTTAACCAGTTATTATTCGAAAAGCATAATTTGAATGTTGGAGAACATGTGGTGGAAATTGGGTTGCAAGGTGATGGTTGGTTTCTTTTTCAAGGGGTCGAATGGCAGGAATGAATAAGAAAAAGGTCATCACCACAACCTTATACTTGACAAGCCGTAAAGTTTCCTATATACGCAGAAATTATAAATTTACCGATTTTTCTAATATTTATGAATATGGATGTTCAGAAAAATATCAAGTGGGCTCTTCACCAAAAGTTGTACTTGATTTTTTCTGAACATACCCTATTTACGCTTGTGAGGGAAAATCAACAAATCAGCGCTTTTTGCACATCTTTGCGCAGGAAACTGTATTGCTTGTCAAGCACATGTTGCGGTGAAGATCCATCAAGTGTAACTGTTGGTAAAAAATAAAAAAGTAATTTGAAAGATTCATCTGTGCAAGGAACAGGAGAGTGAAAAGGGAAATGGTGATTATTTTCGGCGCAAGCAGTGGAGGGGAAAAAATTCTTAGGGAACTCATTGATCTCCAAATCGATTTCTTTGTTGACAACGATTCGGAAAAATGGGGGACTATGTTTTTTGGATATCCTGTGTATTCTCCAGAAGTGATCGCTGAGCAACCGTTGAAGGGATTGAAAGTTTTTGTAGCCTCTATTTTTTATGAAGAGATTAAAAAACAGTTGGAGTCATTTCAGTTGATTGAAGGAATCCATTTTTATAATGGTCTTCAAATTGTAGAGGAAAGGAAACGTTTTCGTCATTGTGTGGTTAGACTGGAACAATATGTGGATACGGGAGTTAAAAATATTGAACAGGAGTTGCAAAGGAGAGCTCTTCAAGAAACTGTTGATTTTGTTGAACAGCATCTCATGAGGGTCCCTTCTTTTCCAGATCGCTACTCGCTGTTGGAATATGCGTTGAGTTTAGCGGAAACAGGGGGGCTCTTCTTGGAGTTTGGTGTTTTTCAAGGAGATAGCATTAATTTTATTTCATCGAGAGTTCCTCATACCGTTTATGGATTCGATTCGTTTGCGGGATTGCCTGAGGATTGGCGAGATGGATTTCCTCGAGGAGCCTTTCGAATCGATCAATTGCCGAGGGTAAACGATAATGTCCAACTAATTCAAGGGTTGTTTCACGAAAGTTTGCCTAAGTTTTTGCAAATAAACCATGATCATTGTTCGTTTATTCATATCGATTGCGATTTATATTCCTCGACACGGGATATTTTCCATGCATTAGACGAGAGAATTGTAGAGGGAACCATTATAGTATTTGACGAATTTTTTAACTACCCAGGGTGGAAGAACGGAGAGTTTAAAGCGTTTCAAGAATTTGTTACGAATAATCAAATCGAATTCGAGTACATAGCCTATTGTCGTTATCATGAACAAGTAGCGGTAAAAATCAAGGGAAGAAGTAGGACGTCATGAAATCGGCTGCCTTTTCCTTGCTATAACCATAGATGAAGGAGAAGCAAAGAAGAGTTTCAGGGAAGTGGATGTTGTGAAGAAGAAATGTAAGTTAAAAGCGGTGACAAGGAGATAGGAAGATGCTTAAGCTGTTTCATAATCTTCAGCAAAGAGATTGGCGTGTTGAGATTGTTAGGGAAGCATTGGAGCGATACAATGAGCAGGAAGTGGCCATTTACGGCACAGGGAAGCATACAGAGTGGTTATTGGGCGAAATCGGCCAGCTTGTCACGAAAATTGCCTGCTTACTTGATCGTGATGAAAACGTGGAAGGAGAAGGAAAATTCGGTTTGCCTATTTGCACGGTGGAAGAGGCAATGGCGGCTGGAATTAAAGCGATTATCATTTCTTCTACCTTTGAAGAGGAAATTTATGAGCGGCTTCAGACTGTCAGGCAACAGGAAGTGGAAATCATCCGATTATACTCACAAGAGGCCATGAGCAAAGGAAAGAAAAGTATTATTACACACATACAAATGATAGCTCGCGAATCTAAATGCTATGACTTCATTGATAGACGAAAAGGACACTGTCAACTTGCTGTCGTACTAGCGGGGTATAAACCATATCTTTGGCCTTTTACTCTTGGAAGGTTGGCGAAGTATGTCCCTTCAAATGTCGATGTTTGTATCGTATCTTCCGGCCTCTACTCCGAGGAGTTGGCGCGCTGGGCTGAGCGTCATCAATGGTCATATTTATATACAAAGATCAATGACGTTTCGCTGGCGCAAAACTTGGCGATTGCGGAACATCAAGATGCAGAATGGATTTTTAAGCTGGATGAAGATATTTTTGTGACTGAACGATATTTTCAACAATTGCGTTCCGGGTATGACCGTATTATTGAAGAGGGGTTGTTCCATCCTGGATTTGTTGCGCCGATAATTAATCTGAATGGATACACTTACGTGAAATTCCTCAAAGCGTTGGAGTTGGATCAGGAATATAAGCAGGTGTTTGGAGAGTTGAGATATGCGGCCAATGGAATTAAGTGTCATTATGACCCAGAGGTTGCTCGTTGGATATGGCGACATAGTCTTCCCTTAGAGGAGGTAGCTCAAAAAATTGCTAGCAAGCCTTTCGACTACTCAACTGTGCCTCATCGCTTCAGTATAGGAGCGATTCTATTTAACAGGGAATATTGGGAACAAATCGGGGGATTCAAAATTGGAACGAAGGAAGGCATGCTAGGGGGAGACGAAGAGGATCTATGTCAAAAATGTGTAGAACTTTCACGTGTCATGTGTGTAGTGCATAATGTGTTCTGTGGGCATTTCTCCTTTTTCTTACAGGAAGAAAGTATGAAAGCATTTTTAGAAAAACATAGGGAGCTTTTTATGATTCGCTGACGGAAAGAAGAACGAAAGGAGTTGACAACATGGCACCTTTAGTGGGAATAGTGATTTGCAATTTTAATAAAAAGGAATATTTAATCCGTTGTATAGAATCAGTTTTAGATTCGTCGTATCAAAATTTTTCATTATATGTGGTGGATAATGCCTCCACAGATGGATCAGCCGAACTTGTGCGAGAATTATTTGGTGGGAAACTAACGCTTATTATGAATGATGAAAATAAAGGCGGGACAGGTGGATTTAATAGGGGAATGAGAGAGGCACTTCGAGCTGGGCATCGATATATTTTATTGCTTGACAACGATGTGGTCATTGACAAGGAAACTATAAAACATTTAATAGATGTATTGGAAGAGGATCCTTCCATTGGTATTGTTGGTTCGGCGATTTATAAGATGGACGCTCCTGATCAGTTGCAGGAAGTGGGAGCCGCCATTGATTGGGATGAGTTCAAAGTGGTGCCTTTCTATCAAGATGTCTTGCAGCCAAAGCATTTGCCGTACATAGTGGAAAGTGATTACGTTCCAGCATGTTGCGCTTTAATTCGTGCAGATGCGGTTCGTCAGATCGGGTTGATGGATGAAAAATGGTTTATTCATTGGGATGATATAGAATGGTGCTATCGTTTTAAACAGAGAGGGTATCGCGTTGTTGCATGTTCACGGGCCAAAGTTTGGCATAAAACGGGAGCCGTCTTGCACACAAGCACCTTTCCTCATTATTATTTAACCAGAAATAAAATCCGTTTTTTTGCTAAATATGCAAAACAAGATAATTTAATGAATTTAGCTAAAATGATCGTTGATGAATGGTTTAAAGCGCTCTATTTTGGAGGATTGAAAGGCAAACGTACAGTCGCGCAGACTATTTATATGGCCTACGAGGATGCACTAAATAATGTAACAGGAAGAGCCAAAGAACATCGAATTTTTGAAATGGAAACTGTAAAGGTTGACCTTTTGGAGCCGGTATTGAGATCAACCTCTAAAGTTATAGTCATAGCAGAGTCTGATGCCAATCCTACTATTCTGATGAATTATATGGCTCGAAAAGGGATTGAATATGTTGTAAGATCCGTGGGTGACAATGGAGTTGGATCACAATGGATGGGAGCACAAGACATCAGGAATGATACAGTTGTTCTATATTTTTGTAAGCATGTTTTGGATATACCCGATAACGTGTCACATGTCATTGTGGTCGATCAGTTTTTTAATGTTATGGATTTAAGAAAGGGAAGAGATGCTATTCGAGCAGTAAGGAATTTGCGACAACAATTGTTTGAAGGGATGGCCCCGTTGATTTATGCTAGACTTTTGCATTTGCGACATGTATTAAGCGTGCAAGAAGAAGGGAATAAAGATGATGCAAAGATCCCCATTAGTTAGTATTGTCATGTTGGCTTGGAATCGAAAAGATGACGTACGGGAGAGTTTGCGTCATATTCAGAAGATCGACTATGAGCCGTTGGAAATCATCGTTGTGGATAATGCTTCCGACGACGGGACAGCACAAATGGTAGAAGCCGAGTTTCCTGATGTACATTTGATCAAGATGAAAAAAAATATAGGCATCGCTGCGTATAATGTTGGATTCGAGCAGGCGAAGGGAAAGTATATTGTGATCATTGACGATGATTCTTTCCCCGCCAGACATGCGATTCGGCGAATGGTTCAAGTGTTTGAAAAAGATGAACGGCTGGGTGCAGTGGCTTTTGATGTGCGCAATTATGATCATTACGATGAGATTAAAAACGAATTAGAGGATACAGATGAAACAGAAGAAGTGAAGGCCGTAGCCAGCGACTACTTGATGTCTTTTAATGGTGCGGGCGTAGGGATTCGGAAAGATTTATTCAAAAAAATTGGATATTATCCTGAAGAATTTTTTCTTTATTATAATGAAATGGATTGCGCCTTTAAAATTTGGAATGCAGGGTATCGCATTGAATTTTATTCTAACATTGTTTCTTATCACAAGTATTCGCCTAAAAATCGCGCTTCTTGGAGAGCGCCGTTCTACTACACAAGAAATGCGTTTTGGCTCGTTTGGAAGCATTATCCTATGGATATGGCGTTAAAAACGACTCTTATATTAATATATGATTGCCTTTATTATTCCATGGAACAGAAAACCATGGTTTACTTAAGGGCTATGTGGTCAGCTTTTCGTGAAGCATACAAATTAAAAGGAAAGCGAAAGGCAGTGGATCCGGCTATCGCACAGAAGCTGCGTGTCCCATTCAATCTTTCGTTTACATTCTATCGGTAACACTTAGGAGGCCGGTGGCAAACAGGTTTTGCATCCAACTCAGCGGCTTTGATTGGGAAAAGGATATGAATATGACAAAGTTTTTTCGATAGATCCATAATGGGCATCAGCCGCTTCATCCCACCGGCCTCTTTTGGGTGAAAAAGGAATTGAAGCATCTATGCATGGTTATTAAGGAGTACATAGTCGGATGAAAAAACTATTAATCGTTCGATCTGCAAGTATGCAGCAGTTAGATAACAACCTAAAGGCGATTATCAATACATTTCCTGATTACGAGTATCATATGTTGACACATGAACACAGTGTCAAACTTGTAGAAAAATATGATGTCATCAAAAAAATCATTGTATATCCTTATAAGCAATCCTTTTCGATCAAAAGACCGGTGCCCGAATTAAAAAACGAAATTTATGATGTTGTGATCATCCCCGTTTCCAATTTGACCGGAGCTGGCTTTTTTAATGTTTTTCAATTTTCATTGTCATTAAAGTCGAAAAGGCGAGTAATTTGCAATCTGATTTCTGATTTATGGGACATTACCCCAGGACAAATTCGCTGGATGAGAATGAAGCATATCATGATGTCAATTGTATCTATGACTGGATCAATTATCGCCGGGTTATGGGTTGTTCTGTTCTTGCCATTCGTGTTAAAAAGGCTTGAAAAAAAAGGAGAATAGCAACATGTTTGACTATGTCGTTGTTGGTGCGGGATTTGCTGGAGCAGTCATTGCAGAACGAATCGCTACTCAATTAAATGAAAAGGTATTAGTCATTGAGAAGAGAAATCATATTGGTGGCAACGCGTATGACTATTATGATGAAAACGGAATTTTAGTCCATAAGTATGGGCCGCACATTTTCCATACTCGTTCCAGAGAAGTATGGGACTATTTGTCGCAATTTACGGATTGGCATTTATATCATCATCATGTTCTCGGTTCGATTGATGGGAAAAAGGTTCCGATTCCGTTTAATTTAAATACATTACATGAGCTGTTACCTGAATCGTTTGCCAGACCTTTGGAAGAGAAGTTAGTGAGCAAATTCGGTTATAACGTAAAAGTTCCCATTTTGAAGTTGCGTGAAACGGATGATAAGGACTTAAAGTTTTTGGCGGATTTTGTTTATGAAAAAGTGTTTCTGAACTATACGACAAAACAATGGGGAATGAAACCGGAAGAGCTAGACCCGACGGTTACTGGAAGAGTGCCGGTATATATTTCTAGGGATAACCGCTATTTTCAAGATGCTTATCAGGGAATGCCAAAAGAAGGTTATACGAAAATTTTCGAAAAGTTATTATCCCATTCTAATATTAAGCTTATGTTAAATACGGATTATAAAGAAGTAATAGACATTGACGTTAAGAATGGAAAGATCAGTTTGTTTGGGCAGGAATTTAAAGGAATATTGGTTTATACAGGGAAAATCGATGAATTTTTTAACTATGAATTTGGTGAGCTTCCTTATCGTTCTCTTCGCTTTGAATTTGAAAACATTCAAAAGGAGTTTGTGCAGCCTGTTGGTACCATCAATTATCCGAATGAATATCAATTTACGAGAATTACGGAATTTAAACATTTAACTGGCCAAGAGCATTCATCAACAACAATTGTCAAAGAATATCCTCAAGGTTATGAACGAAATGTAAAAGGGAAGGATATTCCTTATTATCCTATTCCAAAAAAAGAAAACTTAGAGTTGTATGCCAAATATAAAGAGTGGGCGCGGCAGTTCCCTCATGTTTTCTTTGTAGGACGGTTGGCTGAATATCGCTATTATGATATGGATGCGGTTATCGCAAGGGCGCTTACGGTATTTAAAAATTACATTTTACGGTGAACAAGGAAAATGAATGATTTTTACGTCTATCTTTTCGACCTCGACGACACACTATATTGCGAGTACGATTACGTCAGATCGGGATTTTGGACGGTGGCGAATGAGCTGGCGAAGCAGCGTCCAGACATAGGGATAGACGGCATTCATCAAATGCTGATCGATGAATGGCGGCGAAATGGGCGCGGGCGGGTGTTTGATGACGTATGCACGCGGCTAGGGATTGACGCCGATATTGCCCGCCTCGTCCGTCTTTACCGCAGTCATCGGCCCGATATTTCGCTATATGATGATGCGAAGGAAGTCCTGGCTCATTTGCGACAGACAGGAAAAAAGCTTGGCATCATCACGGATGGGGATTCGACGATGCAATGGTCGAAAATCAAAGCGCTTGAACTCGAGCATGTCGTAGATGCCATCATCGTCACCGGCGATTTGGGAAGGGAACATTGGAAGCCGAGCGAAACGCCGTATCGCAAGATGGTGGAGGAGTTGGGGGTGGATTTTCGCGATTGCGTATACATCGGCGATAACCCAAATAAAGACTTTATTGCCGCGAAAAGGCTTGGGATGGGCACGGTGCGGATCATTCGAGATGTCGGCGATCATATGCGAACGATGTTGGGGGACGAATACGAAGCGGACATGACGATTCATTCGTTGACCGAATTGATTGACAGGCGTTTGTAGGTGGGAGGCTTTTTCCGCGTTTGGTGAAAGAGGTGGTTCGTATACACGTATTGGTGACCAGCATTTCCAAAAAGATTCCGTTGCTTCAAGCGGTTCGACGCGCCATGCAGAAAATCGGAATGCCAGGGATTTTGATCGGGGCTGATCGAAACAGTAGCTGCATTGGCCAATATTTTGTCGACGAATTTTGGCACATGCCTTCACTTGAACAGTTCACTGTTGAAGAATTCATTTCGATTTGCCGTCAAAAGTGCATCCGCTTTATTATACCGACAAGAGATGGCGAGCTTCCATTCTTTTCTTCCTATCGTCAAGTATTCGAAGAGAATGGTATAGTTGTTATGGTGTCTGAACGGAACGCGATTGAGACTTGTCTCGACAAGCTGCGGTTTTATGAGCGGCTCTCTGCTCAAGGGTTTCCTGTCATTCCGACAGCACTTTCGCTGGAAGAGCTGAACCATGGTGATTATGTTGTGAAGGAGCGTTACGGAGCGGGGGCGAGAAACATAGGGCTTTGTTTAACAAAAGAAGAAGCAAATTGGCATGCCAAGGAGCTGGAGGCCCCTGTTTTTCAACCTTTTATCGCTGGGACAGAGATCAGCATCGATCTCTACATGACGCGGATGGGGCGAGCGAAAGGAGCAGTAGCGCGAAAAAGAGATTACGTGGTCAATGGGGAGTCGCACATCACCACCACGATCAGAAATGAAAAATTAGAGGGCATGTGTACCGCTGTCGCCTCCTATTTAGGGTTATACGGGCATGCGGTGATGCAGGCGATCATTGATCGTGAGGGGCAGTTTCATCTCATCGAGTGCAACCCCCGCTTTGGTGGGGCTTCGACGTTAAGCATCGAAGTGGGGTTGGACAGTTTTTATTGGTTCTTTCTTGAGGCGCAGGGGAGGAATTTGGACGATTATCCATTTCATCGTTCACCGAAAGAGAAGAGGCAAATTCGACATCCAGCCGATTTTGTGATCGATTGGTGAAGGAGGATCGACTTGAAAACGATCATCATCATTCAAGCGCGCATGGGGTCGTCTCGGCTGCCGGGAAAAGTGCTCATGCCGCTTGGGGATACGGTTGTGTTGGACTATGTTGTTTCACGATGCCAACAAGTAGAAGAAATTGATGAAGTGGTGGTGGCGACGTCCACTCTGATGCAAGATGATGCGATTGAAAATTGGTGCCAGAAACGCTATGTATCTTGTTTCCGCGGCTCAGAGGGCGACGTGCTTGCGCGCTATTATGAATGTGCAAAACCTTATCAGCCTGACTATGTGATTCGTGTGACGGCGGATTGTCCGTTTGTTGATTTTGAACTAGCCAATCAAATTGTTGCGGCCATGAAGGCTGAGCCATCTGATATTGTCATAGTGGAAGGAGAGCTGCCGCGTGGTCTAGTTGTGGAAATGATGTCGTTTTCCGCGCTCGAATACATTTATCATCATGGGAAAGAGCCGCGTCATCGTGAGCATGTGACGTACTATGCCTATGAATTTCCGAGTGAATTCCGCCGCACCTATGTTCAAGCGCCGAAAGACATTTGTCAACCGCAGTTGCGCATCACATTGGATACCGAAGAAGACTATCAATTGTGCGCGGCCGTTGCGAACCATTTCAAAGGGAATCGGCTTGTTCGTTCGAGCGAGGTCGTTCAGTTTTTACTGGCTCATCCCGATGTGGCCAAGCTCAACGCCCACGTTCAGCAAAAACCGGTGGTGTAACATGTGTACGCGGAGGCAAAGCGATGAGTGATCAAAATAAAACGATTGTCCTTTATAATGGGCAAAGTCAGTATGGTGTGCTTCGATATTTTATTCAAGATCTCGCTGCAAGTTTTCAACGACTTGGTTTTGAAGTGAAAATTATAGATCTTCTAGCATCTTCATGGATAGCAGAACTAGAAAGAGTTTTAAGAGAAAAAGAGGTATTTTTCTTCTTATCCATGAATGCCATGGGAATTGACATAAAGGTTGGAGATAAGTCGTTATATGATCATTTAAATATTCCATTATTCGCCTTTTTAGTTGACCATCCTATGTATCATATAAATCGATTAAACCAAGGAGTAAAAAATCTCATTGTTTCGACTGTGGATCAAGCCCATCTTTCATTTCTAAGAACCTTTTTGAATGGAGTATATTCCAAAGTTTTTATTCCTCATGGTTCTTCGTATCATGAGGTTTCTGTTTCAAGTAAGACAATAGAAGAGAGAAAGATCGATATTTTATTTGTGGGGACGTTTACAAATCCAGATCACTTCCGAAAACAGTGGACAGACTGTGATAAGTATATCGGTAAATTGTTTGATGCAATTATGGAAAAATATTTATATACTCATAATCAAACGTTAATTGATATAGCTGAGAGTGTATTTGTCGACTATGGAATTGATCAGGAATATATGCATCACGTTAACTTTTGGAGTCATCTTGTGAATGTAGATTTGTATATACGAAACAGGAGAAGAATGGAAGCGGTTTTGGAAACGGCCAAGTTGGATGCTAGATTTGAAGTATATGGGAATGGATGGGAAACTTTATTCACTAATCATCATTCCATAAAGTTGAATCGGGCTATTGGTTTTGGAGATGTATATGAGAAGATGAGGGACTCCAAACTTGTTCTGAATGTTTTGCCCAATTTCGTTCACGGTGGTCATGAGAGAATTTTTACGACTATGCTAAATGGATCCGTTAGTTTGACAGACAATAATCTATTTTTGGAAAGTGAATTTAAGGACGGAGAAGATCTTCTTTTGTACTCTTTTGCTCCATATCCTCATGCTAGGATACAGTCATTTTTGGATGATAAAGTAACGTTGCAGAAGATTGCTGAGAATGGAAGAAAGAAAGTGATGGAAAAGCATACTTGGTTGGCAAGAGCGGAAAAAATCGTTGAAACGGTGATGTATCACAAACATTTTATGGCTTGAATGGATAGAGGCGAATAGGATCATGAATATTTTATTCCGTGTCGACTCATCGTTTGCGATCGGAACCGGCCATGTGATGCGCTGTTTGGCGTTGGCGGAGATGCTGAAAGAAGCTGGTTGTGCCGTTTATTTTGCGATGAGGGCAGGCCCAGGGGATTTGTGCGATGAGGTTGAACATAAAGGGTTTCCTGTGCTTCGCCTTGTGTACGAAGGACCTGTTGTACAAAAAATCGATGCGAAGCGGACGATTGAGGTGATTAGGCAGCAGCTTCCATCGCTCGATTGGTGCATTGTCGACCATTATGAGCTTGATCGCTGCTGGGAAGAAAACGTGAAAGCCTATGTCGGCCGTATGATGGTGATCGATGATTTAGCGAACCGTTCTCATGAATGCGATATTTTGTTGGATCAAAACTATTACCAGCATTCTCAACAGCGGTATCATGGACTTGTGCCGCCAGGCTGCCGTCTATTGTTAGGTCCACAATATATGTTGTTGCGGCCGGAATTTTATGAAGCGAAAAAATTCTCCAATCTTCGCAACGGTCAAGTGAAGCGGATCCTTCTGTTTTTCGGCGGCAGCGATCCGACGAATGAAACGGAGAAAGCGCTGCATGCTTTCAAGGAGTTGGATGTTCTTGATGTGGAAGTTGACGTTGTGGTAGGGAAAGCCAATTCGAATCGTTTTCGCGTGGAACAATTCTGTCGTGAAATGGGCTTTCATTACCATTGCCAAATTGATTACCTTGCTGAGTTGATGGCAAAGGCGGATTTTTCGCTGGGGGCCGGCGGCGTGTCGATGTGGGAACGATGCTTTCTCGGCCTGCCCTCCGCGGTGACGATCGTGGCGGAGAACCAAAGGCGATCGACGGAAGACGCTGCCGCGTACGGAGCCGTTTGGAATATAGGTTGGCATGCAGATGTAAAATCGGCTGATTATGCCGATATCATAGATAGAGCGATGGCTTCACGGGAAGAGCTGAAGCACATGAGCCGCAAAGCGCTCGAATTGGTGGGGAGTACAAAAGAGTATATTGTACATCCGGTCGTGAAGGCGCTATTGGAGGGATGATTCATTGATCCAAGACATTCAAATCGGCCACCGTCTTATTGGGCCAAATCATAAACCGTTTATTATTGCGGAAATGTCCGGTAACCATAATCAATCGTTGGAAAGAGCGTTGGCCATCGTGGAGGCGGCAGCGCAAGCAGGCGTCGATGCGGTGAAATTGCAGACGTATACGGCGGATACGATGACGCTCGATATGGACGAAGGAGATTTTTTTATTGATAACCCCGAGAACCTTTGGCGGGGGAATTCGCTTTATAAGCTCTATCAGGAAGCGTACACGCCTTGGGAATGGCATGAACCGATTTTTCGACGCTGTAACGAATTAGGGCTTATCGCGTTCAGCACTCCTTTTGATGAAACGGCCGTTGAGTTTTTAGAGGAACTGAATGTGCCTGCCTATAAAATCGCCTCGTTTGAAAATACGGATTTGCCTTTGATCCGCAAGGTTGCCGAGACGGGGAAACCATTGATTATTTCAACAGGAATGGCAACAGCGGCGGAGTTGGACGAAACGGTTAGAGCGGCGAGGGAAGCGGGATGCCAGGATCTGATTTTGTTAAAATGTACAAGCACCTATCCTGCGACGCCGGAGAACTCCCATTTGGCGACGATTCCGCATATGAGAGAGCTGTTTCAATGTCAAGTCGGACTGTCCGACCATACGATGGGCATTGGAGTCAGTGTCGCCGCTGTTGCGCTCGGCGCCACTGTCATTGAAAAACATTTTACCCTTTCCCGCGCAGAAGGAGGAGTGGATGCCGCTTTTTCCATGGAACCGCATGAAATGGCTGCCTTGGTGACGGAAACGGAACGGGCTTGGCAAAGCATCGGCCATGTTCAATATGGCCCTACGGACGCGGAGAAAGCATCATTGAAACATCGCCGGTCGTTATACATTGTGCGAGATATGAAGGCAGGCGAGACGTTGACGAAGGAAAATGTGCGCGCGATTCGTCCTGGCAATGGATTGCCGCCGAAATATTTCGATCAGCTGCTTGGAAAAACCGTGAAACGCGACGTAAAAAAAGGAACGCCGGTGACATGGGATTTATTATGGTAAGGAGTGATCCGTATGAGAATATTGTTGACAGGCGGTGCGGGGTTTATTGGGCGCGCCGTGGCGAAACGGCTGCTTGACGATGGACATGATGTCTGGATTGTGGATGACCTTTCGAATGGGCGGGAAGAAAATATTTCCGAGTTTCGCCATCATCCGAATTTGAAGCAATTCATCGTCGGGGATATCAAAGATGAACGTTTGCTTGCCCAGCTTTTTCGTGAACATGAATATGATCTTTGCTACCATTTAGCGGCATCGATTAACGTACAGGATTCCATTGATGATCCTAGAACGACGTTTTTCAACGATACGGTTGGAACGTTTTATCTTCTTGAACAATGTCGGAAGCATCGAACTAAATTGGTTTTTATGAGCACATGCATGGTGTATGACCGTTGCTATCATGAAACAGGGATTGCCGAAACTCACCCGACAAAGCCGGCTTCGCCGTATGCTGGAGCGAAAATTGCGGCGGAAAATATGGTGTTGTCTTATTTCTATGCTTATCACCTGCCCGTTGTCGTTGTGCGTCCGTTTAATACATATGGTCCTTATCAAAAAACGAGCGGCGAAGGCGGGGTTGTCGCCATCTTTATTCGGAAAAAATTGATGGGGGAGCCGTTGCACATTTACGGCGATGGCACGCAAACACGTGATTTATTGTATGTGGACGATTGTGCACGATTTGTTGTTCAGGCAGGCTATTCAGACAAGGTGAACGGGGAAATCGTGAACGCTGGATTAGGCCGGGACATTTCGATCAATGATTTGGCCAAGCTCATCGTGGGCGATGAAAAGCGGATTGAGCATGTTCCCCATATTCACCCACAGAGCGAGATTCAGAAGTTGTTATGCAATTATGAGAAAGCCAAGCGGTTGCTTGGTTGGGAGCCGCAAGTGTCTCTTGAAGAAGGGATTCAAAAGACGGAAGAATGGATCAAAACGAGCCGCCTCATGTAGTCGGGGCGGCTTTTCTTCAGTGTATCCAAGGAGGGAATGAGGCGTGAAGCTAGCGATCCATGGTGGAACCCCTGTGCGTGAATCCTTTTTGTCTTACGGACAGCAATGGATTGATGAAGAGGATATTCAAGCGGTGGTCGAAACATTGCGAAGCCCGTTGATTACACAAGGACCGAGAATTCAGCAGTTTGAAGAAGCGGTGGCCCGCTATGTCGGGGCGAAATATGCGGTGGCATTTGCCAATGGAACAGCCGCTTTACATGGCGCTTGCTTTGCCGCTGGCATCTCTCGGGGAGATGAGGTGATTACGACCCCGATTACCTTCGCAGCCAGCGCCAACTGTGTTCTGTATGTTGGCGGAACACCTGTGTTTGTGGATATTGACGAAAAAACGTACAATATCGATCCAAGCCGGATTGAGAAGGCCATCACTTCGCGCACGAAGGCGATTATTGCCGTTGATTTTACAGGCCAGCCTGCCGATTTAGATCCAATTCGGGAAATCGCCAGAAAATATGGTCTCGTCTTCATCGAAGATGCTGCTCATTCTCTAGGTTCGTGTTATAAAGGAAAGAAAGTAGGCTCGTTGGCCGATATGACGATGTTCAGCTTTCATCCTGTCAAGCATATTACGACTGGTGAGGGAGGGATTATTGTCACTGACGATGAGGAGTATTATCATAAATTAAAACGCTTTCGTACGCATGGGATTATAACAGAAAATGTAAACAATGATGAAGGGCCTTGGTATTATGAGATGGTGGATCTCGGCTACAATTACCGAATGACGGATTTGCAAGCAGCGCTTGGGCTCAGCCAGTTGACAAAGCTTGATGCATTTGTGCAGAAACGGCGAGAAATTGCTGCGATCTATAATGAGGCGTTTTCTAACGTTCCTGGTGTATGCATTCCTTATCAACTTCCATATGTTGATTCTAGCTGGCATTTATATGTACTTCAGTTGCAATTGGAGCATTTCCGGGTTGGGCGCAAAGAGATCTTTGAAGCACTGCGAGCAGAAAATATCGGTGTGCACGTTCATTACATTCCGGTTTATTTCCACCCTTATTATCAACAACTAGGATATAAGAAAGGCATTTGTCCGATTGCGGAAAAGTGGTATGAAGGAGCGTTAACGATTCCCATTTTTCCGAAAATGAGCGAATATGATATTCGAACGGTTATAGAAGGGGTAAACAAAGTGCTCTCCTTTTATCGAAAATAACGAGGTTTGCCGCCTGGTTTTTATGTGATGGAAGCAGCTTTCTGAGTTTTTATTGGTGATCGCGGCAGGAAATGGCGATGGGAATGGAGAAAGGAAAAATACGGTTTCATGATTTAGGTATCGTTAACAATTTGGACCTTAGGTATTAAGGGCAAGGTTACATCTTGTTTATTTCAAAACGTATGTTCATAATGAAAATAAAGACTGTGGCATGGAGGTTGTATCATGTCTGGCAAAGAAAAGGTCGTTCATTTTAAATACTTGTTTGCTGATGACTATAATCCTGTCTACGTCAATGGGGCGCACGGCGGAATTTCTCCGCAGGGGGAGATTGTTGTGAACTTTTATTTTGAACGCCGTCCCTTGCCTTACGAGGAAACATACGTGTTTGAAGGAACGGGACAGCCAGCAAGAAAGACGGATGTACAGCCCCCTGACCATGAGGAAAATGTGATCCGCTATGTGTCAACTGGGGTTGTGATGAATTTGGAGACCGCGAAACTTTTTCACGAGTGGCTGGGTGAGCATATTATGATGTTGGAACAAATTCGGAACGAGGGGACACAGCGATGATTTTACCCGCAGAGAAGTCTTCATCTACTGGAATCGACGAGTATTTTCGTTTGCCGAAAACCCAAGCTGTCCGTGCCCGTTTCCCCGTTTCGGAACCATTGATTCGGGAAACAGTGGGAGAGGAACATGTTTGGTTGCCCCATGTTGAGGAAACAGCAACACCAATGAAAACGGTGATATGGCGAAATGAGCATTCTTTTGGACGGGTGACTCCCTTTATTTATGACCAAGTGCGAAAGGCAGAAAACATAGCCAAACTGCAAGCCATCAGAGAACTGGGAAGCGATTGGAATGGAAATGGCGCCGATTCATTTTCCGGTAAATTGATTGAGAAGGTCTTCAATGTAATTCACACGATCATTAAGCAGCCGAAGCTGTTCCCCACAGCACGAGATAGCATTCAGCTTGAATTTGAAAAAGAAAATGGCGATTACTTGGAGTTTGAACTTTTTGAAAACAAAATTGATGTTTTTGTGTCATATGCAGATGGGTGTGAAATGGAAACATCGATCCCATACGATGTGCGGGAGATTAATCGAATCATTGTTGACTTTTATGAACCCAAAGATCGAACGGGAAGAAAGGCTGTTTAGAGCTGTTTTTCCGAGCATTGTATGGGATGAGGAGCACAATCGTCCATCATCTGCTTTGTTCAAAGATAAGAGAGGGGTTTCTGTTGACCGAGACGGTGGACGCACGGAGGAAGAGGTCGTTTCTAGGTTTCAAGACCGTTTTGGTGTGGAAAAAGTAAAGGCTGTCGTCTATGTTGAAGCCGGTTTTTGTATGGATATCGGCGCTCATCTTGTTTATTGTCCGTCGCGACGAAATCCATATCATGCCGAAATTCATGATTCCCCTAGTAAAACGATGTTATCAACCGCTAAAGCGAGAAAGCTGGCATTGCATTGTGCAGTTGTTTATCGCGCATAGATCTACAAGACTGGTGAAAACAAAATTTTCCTTCCCCCGACAAAACCGTCCGTCTCGACGCGCAAGAACCTCTAATAAAGCGTCGGAAAAAGAATCTTCATTTAGATCAATAAACCGGATGTTTGGCGGGGGAGTGACGATTTTCCATGCGTATTCGATGTCGTCTTTGTCTTCGAGGGAATTGGTCTTCTTGAATGCCTCAGCTGATTTGCTTTCGCTCCCTCTCTTCTTTCTTCTGTTTCAAAAACTGCTCTAAATGTTCCACCCCCAACGTACTCATCTCCTTTGCTTTTCGATACCTTGTATTATACATCAATTTTTCCAAGAAGGACTCTTTCTTCGTTGCCCACCGCATTTCTCTCCTTCCCCTCTTCACACTTCCCATGTTTCATCCGATATAAACAATAGAAAGCGTCCAAACCAAAGGAGCGGATCCGGATGACGATTGAACGGGTGTCTTCTTCTTTCCTTTCATATGAGCCGATGCGAAGCGAACAGGTGCATCCAACCGTTGAACGCGCGGCAGTGCAGCCTCAAGAAGCGGGGGGTTCTGCTTCTTCCCTTTTTCAACCGCTTTCGGAAGAAGCTGTGGAGAAAGTGGTCAACGGCTTGAATGAGCTCGTGCAGCCGAGCCATACGTCGGTTCGGTTTGAGCTGCACAAAGAGTTGAACGAGTATTACGTGCAAGTAATCGATGAAAAGACGCATGAGGTGATCCGCGAAATCCCGCCGAAAAAGCTGTTGGATATGTACGCGGCGATGATGGAGTTTGTCGGGCTTTTGGTGGATAAAAAAATTTAACGGTGGTGAATCGACATGGCGAATACATTGCGCATCAGCGGCCTTGCAAGCGGGATGGACATTGACAAAATCGTGAGCGATTTGATGAAAGCGGAGCGGATGCCGCTTGATAAATTGAAGCAGAAAAAGCAGCTGCTCGAGTGGCAGCGCGATGATTACCGGTCGATGAACACGCTGCTTCAGGGGCTTGATGACTACTTGTTTTCCAACATTACACTCCAAAGCAGCATGTTCAAAAAAAACGTCTCGAGTTCGAACGAATCGGTCGTCACAGCGACGGCGGGCTCGAGTGCGGCGAACGTGGCGGCGGCGATTCAAGTCAATCAAGTGGCCACATCGGCCGTCTGGCTGTCCGATGCTACGAAAAGGGTGGATAAAGCGAGTTTCTCGGTAGACGCCGATGTCACGCTGACGATCAACGTGACGAACGGGGATGGGAGCACGAAGCAGGCGACGATCACGGTAAAACAAGGAACGACGCTGGACGGGTTGATCGCCCAGCTCAACAACAATGCGGATCTTGGCGTCAGCGCGTTTTACGACGAGCAAACCGGGCGGGTTTCGATCATGAAAAAAGAGACGGGGGGGCGGGCGAGTCTAGTGCTCGCCGACCAGGCGACGGTGGACTTTTTTGCGCAATTAGGGTTTACGAATACTGCAGCGGGGCAAGAGCTCACGGGGAAAACGGCAGGGAAAGACGCCGACATCACCATCAACGGCTTGCGAACGACCCGCTCGTCGAACACATTTACGATCAACGGTGTGACGTATACGGTGAAAGGGACGGGCACGGCGACGGTGTCGGTGGAGACGGATGTGGACGCGATGTTTAACGCCATTAAAGGGTTTGTCGACAAATACAACGACACGATCGACAAAATCAACGCCAAGCTGAAAGAAGAGCGCTATCGCGACTATCCGCCGCTCACCGATGAGCAAAAAGAAGCGATGACGGAAAAGCAAATCGAGCTGTGGGAAGAAAAGGCGCGGAGCGGGATGCTTCGCGGCGATTCGATTTTGTCGAGCGCCTTAAGCCAAATGCGGATGAATGTGTACACGAAAGTCGAAGGAGCGAACATTCCAAGCGGGTTCTCGCAGCTCGCGCAAATCGGGATTACGACGTCGTCGAATTACCTTGACGGTGGGAAGTTGATCATTGACGAGACGAAGCTGCGGGAGAAAATCAAGGAAAACCCGGATGCCGTCTATCAGTTGTTTAACCAAGACGGGGCGACGGATGCGGAAAAAGGGATCGCCCGCCGCCTGCGCGATACGATCAAAGCGACGATCGGGAAGATTGAGCAAAAAGCGGGGAAGACGATTTGGACGAACCAGCAGTTTGCGATCGGGCGCGATTTAATCGAAATCAATGACCAAATTGACCGCTTCGAAGACCGTTTGAAACAAATTGAAGACCGCTACTATCGCCAATTCACGGCGATGGAAGAGGCGATTCAGCGCGCCAATCAGCAAAGCATGTACTTGATGAACGCCTTTGGCGGCGGCATGCAGGGGTAAGCGGTTTGAAGGCTGAGGCGCTGTCGCGGTGACAGTGGGGGAAGAAGCGACCACGCTCACGGATGGCAACAGATGAAGGGCGTTCGGCGCGGCCCGTTGTGCTGAATCAGATGATGGCTTGGCGATGGGGTGGACATCATAGAATCATAGAAAAGGAGTGACGGAAGATGGCGACAAACAATCCGTATCAACACTACCAAGCGAACGCCGTGCAGACGGCGTCGCCTGGGGAGTTGACATTGATGCTGTATAACGGCTGCTTGAAGTTTATCAAGCTCGCACGCCAGGCGATCGAGAAGGGGGACATTGCGGCGCGCAATGAGAATTTGATTAAGGCGCAAAACATCATTTTGGAACTGATGAAGACGTTGAAGATGGAGTATGAGGTTGCGAAGTCGATGATGACGATGTACGACTACATCTACCGCCGCCTGGTTGAAGCGAATGTGAAAAGCGATGCGGCGATTTTGGACGAGGTGGAAGGGTATGTCGTCGAGTTTCGCGATACGTGGAAGCAAGTGATTCAGCTGAACCGGCAGCGCCAATACGCGGAAGGCGGGCAGGCGTAATGGGCGTGGTGCATGATGTATGGCGGGTGACGAAGGAGCTGCTGGAGGCGACGGCGCTGCCGTGGCCGTCCGAGGAGCGGGAAGAGCGGCTTCGGACGGTTGATCGATTGCTTCGGGAGCGCGAGGAGCTGCTTCGGAAGCTGCGGCCGCCATACAGCGAGGAAGAACAAGAGCTTGGCCGTGAGATCATCGTTTGGAATCAAGAGATTGAGGCACGGCTGCTTCGGGTGTGCGAAGAAATTCGCCGCGACTTGCGGATGACAGGGGCGAAGCGGCAGGCGAACGTCCGCTACGTTCACCCGTATGAGCAGCCGCTTTCGTTTGATGGGATGTTTTACGACAAACGGCGATAAAGAAAAGGACAGCACGCGCTGTCCTTTTCGCTTCAGACGGCTTTCACGATCGTGATGTTCATCTCTTTCCGCAAGTCAATCTCATACGGGCTTTTCAGCTCCTCGCCTGCTGGGTTTTTGATGACGCGGACGATGGGGCGGAGCGGGAAGCCCGGAAACACTTGCGAGACGACGCCGACGTGCCCGGTGTTGAGCAAGACGGTCGTGGCGACCGGGTAGATGGCGATGTGAGAGAGAAACAGCTTGATCAGATCATAGTCTAAAATGCCGCCGGCGGCGGATAGGTATTCGGCTGCCTCGTGCGGCGAGTATTGTCTTCGGTGGTAGCGCGCCGATGTCAAGGCGTCAAAAACGTCGGCGATGGCGACGATGCGGGCGTATTCGTGAATTTCATCGCCCGATAAGGCGCGCGGGTAGCCGCTGCCGTCGCACCGCTCATGGTGTTGCAAGGCGCAGTGGGCGGAAAAGAGCGAAATGTTGCGCTGGCGCCGCAACAGCTCGAAGCCGAGATACGTATGGCGGCGGACGATTTCCTTTTCCTCTTCCGTCAAGAATCCTTTTTTCCGCCAGAGCCCATCAGGAAGCTGCGTCATGCCGATGTCAAACAACAGCGCGCCGATGCCAAGGTCGAGCAGCTGCTGGGGGCGGTAGCCTTTGGCGATGCCGATGACACCCGCAATGGTGGCGACGTTGACTGAATGGTGGAAAAAGTATCCATTGGAAATGACCAAATCCGACAAGTTGATGAGCAAATCTTCTTGTTTTAGCAAATAATCCAAAATGTCTTTGAACACTTTTTCGTACTCTTTTCCTAAATCGAGGGAGGACACACGGCTGAGCAGTTTTTTTTGCTCAATCAAGGCCGTCATCGTCTCGTACACTTTTTTCACTGCCTGCTGGCGCACGGTCGGGCTGATGAGCGGGCGCGGGCGGATGTCATATGTTTGTTTGTCGTCAATATAAATGTATTGAACCCCTTTTTGTGCTAAAGAACGGATGTAGCCGCTTGTCAGCCGCACGCCGCGCGACAAAAGGACGCTGCCGTTGGCGGCGAACAAGTCGACAGCGAGCACGTCACCGCTTTTCGCATGGGAAATATGGACCTTTCGCATCGTTCACACACTCCGTACCTTCCACATCATAAGAAAAAACACCTATGCCTATCTTACCATATTTTCCTATGTTTTTCACAAAATCTTCAAAAATATTTTTGATTGAAACATGGATTGGATGGGTAATAAAAAGTGTAGGGATTTACAGTTTTATAAGATAAGGAGTGGTCAGCGATGATGTATAACGTTCGCGGGGAAAACCTCGAAGTAACTCCAGCGTTGCGCGAGTACGTGGAGAAAAAAATCGGGAAACTGGAACGCTACTTTGATGGCACCGAAGACGTGCATGTGCACGTCAATTTAAAAGTATACAACGATGGACAAGGGAAAATCGAAGTGACCATTCCGATGCCGCATTTGTTGTTGCGCGCTGAAGAGCGCCATGAAGATATGTATGCGGCGATCGATTTAGTGACGGATAAACTGGAGCGGCAAATCCGCAAACATAAAACGAAAGTCAATCGGAAGCTGCGCGACCGCGAGAAAGAAGCAAAGCTGGCTGCCCCTGTCTCGATCGGCGCTTCCGCGGCGGAGAATGAAGAGGAGTTTGAAATCGTGCGCACGAAACATTTCAGCTTGAAGCCGATGGACAGCGAAGAAGCGATTTTGCAAATGAATTTGTTGGGGCACAACTTCTTCATTTTCACCAACGCGGAAACAAACCGGACGAACATCGTCTACCGCCGCAAAGACGGAAAATACGGATTGATCGAGGCGAATTGAACAGCCTCCCTATGCGCATCCCCTGCTTTTTTTGGCAGGGGATGTTATAATATGCATGAGAAAAAGCAAAATGGGGGAGAGCAATGGAGGAATTGTTGCGTCAAATTTTGTCCAAGTTGGACAACATGGAAAAAGGGTTTTTGGTGTTCCAAGAAGAAACTCGCCAACGGTTTGAGCAGATGGATGGCCGTTTGACAGAGATGAACGGACGCCTCGTCGGCCTCGAACGGGAAATGGGCGCGGTGAAAGAGCGGTTAGACCGTGTGGAAACGCGGTTGAAAGGTGTAGAGGCCCGATTGGACGGCGTAGAGGCCCGGTTGAATGGTGTAGAGACCCGGTTGGACGGCGTGGAAACGCGGTTGAATGGCGTAGAGACCCGGTTGGATGGTGTGGAAAACGAATTGAGGGAAGTGAAAGAGACGCTTCATCGGGTCGAAACGCAGCTTGTGGATGATGTGCAAATATTGCTTCGCAAAATTCATGAAAAAGTTGAGGAGAAAAGTTTTGAAATTTATGCGCTGAACCGGCGGCTTCACCATGCGGAAGCGGCGATTGAGCAGCTTCAGTCCAAGGCGTGATTCCCTCTTTTGGACATGCCCCTCTCTAAGCCTGTGCAACAGTTGTCACCTATCCCTGTAAATGATATGATGAATAAGTGAGTCCATGAAAAATAAGGAGCGTTTCCTATGCTTGGAGTCTTAAAAAAAGTATTTGACCCGAACAAGCGTCAGTTGGCAAGGCTCGAGAAAATTGCGGATCAAGTGGATGCGCTCGGTCCGGAGATGGCCCGACTGTCCGATGAACAGCTGCGGCAAAAAACCGAGGAATTCAAAGCCCGCTACCAACAAGGCGAATCGCTCGATGATTTGCTTGTTGAGGCGTTTGCCGTTGTGCGCGAAGGGGCGAAGCGCGTCCTTGGCTTGTACCCATATAAAGTGCAAATTATGGGCGGCGTCGTCTTGCATGAGGGCGACATCGCCGAGATGAAAACCGGGGAAGGGAAAACGTTGACGGCGACGATGCCCGTCTATTTGAACGCCTTGACGGGGCGCGGCGTGCATGTCGTGACGGTCAACGAATACTTGGCGACGCGCGATGCGACGGAAATGGGCAAACTGTATGAGTTTTTAGGCATGACCGTCGGCTTGAACTTAAGCGGCATGTCGCGCGAGGAGAAGCAGGCGGCGTACAACGCCGACATTACGTACGGGACGAACAACGAGTTTGGCTTTGACTATTTGCGCGACAACATGGTGCTCTATAAAGAGCACATTGTGCAGCGGCCGCTCTATTATGCGATCATCGACGAGGTCGACTCGATTTTGATCGATGAAGCGCGGACGCCGCTCATCATTTCCGGCACGGCGCAGAAGTCGACTAAGCTGTATGTGCAGGCGAATGCGTTTGTCCGCACGTTGCGCAAAGATGTCGATTACACATACGATGAAAAAACGAAAAGCGTCCAGCTGACGGAAGAAGGAATCAACAAAGCGGAGCGCGCGTTTGGCATCGACAACTTGTTCGATTTGAAACACGTCACGCTCAACCACCATATTCAGCTGGCGCTAAGGGCGCACGTGACGATGCAGCGCGATGTCGACTATGTCGTGCAAGACGGAAAAGTGATCATCGTCGACCCGTTCACCGGGCGCTTGATGCACGGCCGCCGCTACAGCGATGGGCTTCATCAAGCCATTGAGGCGAAAGAGGGGCTCGAGATTCAAAACGAGTCGATGACCTTAGCCACGATCACGTTCCAAAACTATTTCCGCATGTACGAAAAATTGGCGGGGATGACGGGGACGGCGAAGACGGAAGAGGAAGAGTTCCGCAACATTTACAACATGCGCGTCGTCGTCATTCCGACGAACCGCCCGGTCATCCGCGAAGACCGTCCGGATTTGATTTATCGGACGATGGAAGGGAAGTTCCGCGCCGTGGTTGAGGACATCGCCGCCCGCCATGCGAAAGGGCAGCCCGTGCTTGTCGGCACGGTGGCGATCGAAACGTCCGAGATGTTGTCGGAGATGCTGAAAAAACGCGGCATCCCGCACAACGTCTTAAACGCGAAAAACCATGCGAAAGAGGCGGAAATCATCGCCCAAGCAGGACAAAAAGGTGCGGTGACGATTGCGACGAACATGGCCGGGCGCGGGACGGACATTAAGCTTGGCGAAGGGGTAAAGGAGCTTGGCGGGCTTGCGGTCATCGGCACGGAGCGTCACGAAAGCCGGCGGATCGACAACCAGCTGCGCGGCCGTTCCGGGCGTCAAGGCGATCCTGGGGTGTCGCAGTTTTACTTGTCGCTTGAAGACGAATTGATGCGCCGTTTCGGCTCGGAAAGCTTAATGGCGATGATGGACCGCCTTGGAATGGACGACTCGCAGCCGATCCAAAGCAAAATGGTGACGAGAGCGGTCGAGTCGGCGCAAAAGCGGGTCGAAGGCAACAACTTCGACGCCCGCAAACAGCTGCTTCAATATGACGATGTCCTGCGCGAGCAGCGGGAAATCATTTACCGCCAGCGCTATGAAGTGCTCGATTCCGACAACCTGCGCGGCATCATTGAAAACATGATCCGCTCGGTCATTGAGCGCGCCGTTCATGCTCATACGCCGAAAGAGGACTTGCCGGAAGAGTGGAATTTGAAAGGGCTCGTCGATTATGTAAATGCCCATCTGTTGCCAGACGGCGATGTGACGGAGGGCGATTTGCGCGGCAAAGAGCCCGAAGAGATGATCGAGCTGATTTGGGAAAAAGTAAAAGTGCGCTATGATGAGAAGGAAGCGCAAATCCCGCCGGAACAAATGCGCGAGTTTGAACGCGTCGTCGTCTTGCGCGCCGTCGATATGAAATGGATGAACCATATCGACGCGATGGAGCAGCTCCGCCAAGGCATCCATTTGCGCGCCTACGGACAAGTTGACCCGCTGCGCGAATACCAAATGGAAGGCTATGCGATGTTTGAAAACATGATTGCCGCGATCGAAGAGGAAGTCGCGACGTATATCATGAAAGCGGAAATCCATCAAAACCTCGAACGCCAAGAAGTGGCGAAAGGCGAGGCCGTGCATCCGAAAGAAGACGGCGAAGAGCCGAAGCGAAAACCGGTCCGCAAGGCGGTGCGCGTCGGCCGCAACGAACCGTGCCCGTGCGGGAGCGGGAAGAAATATAAACATTGTTGCGGAAGAACGGTGTAACGGTTTATAAATAATAGGGGGGCGCTGCCTCCCTTTTGAATGGCAGATATGAACCATTGACATACTATATTCATGATGAGGTGAGGACAACATGATCGATTTGGTGGAAATTAAGCAAGAGCTTGAGAAAATGGCTAAGCGATTAGCGGAAATTAGGGGGTCTCTTTGACCTCGAAGCGAAGCAGGCGCGCATTCGCGAATTAGAGGAGCAAATGGCCGCGCCCAACTTTTGGGATGATCAAAAGGCGGCGCAGGCGGTTATTTCGGAAGCGAATGCGCTTAAAGATCTCGTCGAGGAATTTTCTTCACTGGAAGAACGGTTTGACAACTTGGAAGTGACGTACGAATTGCTCAAGGAGGAGCCGGATGACGAGCTCCAAGCTGAGCTGGTCGAGGAAGCGAAAAAGCTGACAAAAGACTTCAGCGAGTTTGAGTTGCAGCTGCTGCTCAATGAGCCGTACGATCAAAACAACGCTATTTTGGAGCTCCACCCGGGTGCGGGCGGCACGGAGTCGCAAGACTGGGCGTCGATGCTGTTGCGCATGTACACGCGCTGGGCGGAGAAAAAAGGGTTTAAAGTCGAGACGCTCGATTACCTCCCGGGCGAGGAAGCCGGGATTAAAAGCGTCACGCTGCTCATTAAAGGGCACAACGCCTACGGCTACTTAAAAGCGGAAAAAGGGGTGCATCGGCTGGTTCGCATCTCGCCGTTTGACGCCTCAGGCCGCCGCCATACGTCGTTCGTGTCGTGCGAGGTTGTGCCGGAGATGGATGATAACATTGAAATTGAGATCCGGCCGGAAGAGCTGAAAATCGACACGTACCGCTCAAGCGGCGCGGGCGGGCAGCACGTCAACACGACCGACTCGGCCGTGCGCATCACCCACTTGCCGACCGGGATTGTCGTCACGTGCCAATCGGAGCGGTCGCAAATCAAAAACCGCGAAAAAGCGATGAATATGTTGAAGGCGAAATTGTACCAAAAGAAACTCGAGGAGCAACAAGCCGAACTCGCTGAGCTGCGCGGCGAGCAAAAAGAAATCGGCTGGGGCAACCAAATTCGTTCGTACGTCTTCCATCCGTATTCGCTTGTCAAAGACCATCGGACGAACGTCGAGGTCGGCAATGTGCAAGCGGTGATGGATGGGGAAATTGATGTGTTCATCGACGCGTATTTGCGTGCGAAGTTGAAGTAAAGGGCGATCATCGGATCGTCCTTTTTTGTTTCAAAAATCATTTTTCTGATTTTGACGCATCTGCATCCCGGTGGTATGCTGAAGGTAACGAAAGGCAAAAGGAGGGCGATGGCTTTGGCTGTGCGCAAACAATTGCTTTACGAACTGATTGACCGGTTGGATGAAACGGATCATCAAACAGTGTACGATTTTTTGATGTACTTGCTTGATCGGTCCAGAAAGGAACGAATGGTATGGGAGCGGATTGACGAAACAGATGAAGAAGAAGCGTTGACGGAAGAAGAGCGCCAGCAGCTGCAAAGCGATGAAGGATATATCACCGGGGGAGAAGCCAAGCGTGAATTCGGGCTACAAGTTGATTTACCGTAAGGCTGCAGTCAAATTCATCGCTCGTCAAGACAAAGATGTTCAAGAACGATTCGCTTTCGGGCTGCAAGGTCTGCTTGCGATCCCGCCGCAGGGGGATATTAAAAAGTTGAAGGGGCAGGATGGATTATATCGGCTGCGGGTCGGAACATATCGTGTTTTGTTTCGCATCGATCATGAAGAACGAATCATCTATATTGAGGCGATCGGCAACCGCGGGGATGTGTATTGAGGCTTGTATTTTTTGGCTAGGGCGATCATCGGATCGTCCTTTTTTCCTTTAGCATAGCAGACCATTATCGCGTTAATCGGCTGTCATTTACTTGCCAAAACGGGCATGCTATACTCACAGAGGAAGGTGGGGAAGCATGCGGAAGCGAAGAGAGAAGACCATGCCTCCGGCGGTGGAGGCGGCTTTGGAGTATGCGTATGTTCTGATCGGCGCGGCGATCGTCGCTGTGGCGTTTAACGTGTTTTTGCTGCCGAACCGGATCGCTTCGGGCGGAGTTAGCGGCATCAGCACGATTATGCACTCGTTGTTTGGCATTGAGCCTGCCTACGTCCAATGGGCGCTCAACATTCCGCTCTTTATCGCTGGCGTTGTGCTTTTGGGCCGGCAGTTTGGCGTGAAAACGTTTGTCGGGACGGTGTTTTTGCCGCTTGTCGTCTATTTGACGAAAGAGATGGAGCCGGCGACGACGAATCCGCTTCTTGGCGCGATCTTTGGCGGCATCGGCGTGGGGCTTGGCCTCGGCGTCGTCTTCCGCGGACGGGCGTCGACCGGCGGCACCGATTTGGCCGCGCAAATCATCCATAAATATACCGGGCTGTCGCTTGGCATGTGCGTCATTTTGATCGATGGCTTGATCGTGTTGACCGCGGCGTTTGTGTTTGATATTGAACGGGCGCTCTATGCGTTGATCGCGTTGTATGTGACGAGCAAAACGATCGACCTCGTCCAAGTCGGGCTTGGGTATTCGAAAATCGCTCTTATTATTACGAATGAAGAAGAAAAAGTGCGCCGCGCCATTTTGCACGAAATCGACCGCGGAGTGACACGCTTGCCCGCGTATGGCGGTTACACGGAACATGAGCGGCCGGTGTTGATGTGCGTCGTCGCGCAATCGGAGTTCACGAAATTGAAACAATTGGTCCGAACCATTGATCCGACAGCGTTTGTCATCGTTGCGAACGCCGCTGAGGTGCTCGGCGAAGGATTTCAACGTACGTAAAGCGGAAGAAATCGGTTATAATAAAGGAGAATGAAATTTTTGTTTTCTGGGGGGAGTTCGCCATGAAATGGAAATTGGCTGCGATGTTCCTTGGCGTTTCGCTCGCGCTTGCCGCGTGCGGCGGTGGCGGGGACAATGCCGGGGAGAAAAACGGCGGCAGCAACGGCGGAGGGGATACAGCAGCGGCTGCCGAGCAAATTTTTAAACAAAACTGTGCGTCCTGTCATGGACAAGACCTGTCGGGCGGGGTCGGCCCGAACTTGCAAAAGGTTGGAAGCAAGTATTCCAAAGATGAAATTAAAAACATTATCGCCAACGGCCGCGGCGCGATGCCGGCAGGAATCATTAAAGGGGAAGACGCCGACAAAGTGGCGGAATGGCTGGCTGCGAAAAAATAATGGACGGATGTTTCTGACTCTTTGAAAGGAAAAGATCGCTTCATTCAAGGAAGGTGCACCGCCTTGTTCGCTTAAGAACGGGGCGGTGTTTTCTGTTTTTGCATCTTTTGTCCTAGTTTCTCCATTGTTCCCCATTTGAAATATAAATGTAAAATTCGACAATAGAAAATCGTGTTATAATA
Organism: Geobacillus sp. CCR; assembly: GCF_052906625.1. Lineage (NCBI taxonomy): Bacteria > Bacillati > Bacillota > Bacilli > Caryophanales > Anoxybacillaceae > Geobacillus > Geobacillus sp. CCR. The sequence goes on from NZ_JBREBQ010000003.1 coordinate 90,209, forward strand.
ATCCTTGCGGAATTTTGCAAGATTCATTCGAAACAGCTCGAGAAATGGCAACAGGGAAGTCGAAAATAGGTGATGATGATGATTGAAATGCAAGATGTATACAAAACGTATCCAAACGGCGTTGTGGCGTTAAACGGCATCAACGTCCGCATCAAGCAAGGAGAATTCGTCTATGTCGTTGGACCCAGCGGAGCTGGGAAGTCGACGTTTATTAAGATGATGTACCGCGAGGAAAAGCCGACGAGCGGGACCATTATGGTCAACGGCGTCAACCTTGCCAAACTCAAAGACAGCAAAGTCCCTCTTTTGCGCCGCCATATCGGTGTTGTGTTCCAAGATTTCAAGTTGCTTCCGAAGCTCAACGTTTACGAAAACGTTGCCTTTGCCTTGGAAGTCATTGAAGAATCGCCGAAAGTGATCCGCAAAAAAGTGATGGAAGTACTCGACTTAGTCGGCCTCAAGCATAAAATCCGCTCTTATCCGAACGAACTGTCCGGGGGCGAACAGCAGCGCGTCTCCATCGCCCGCTCAATCGTCAACTCCCCGAAGATCGTGATTGCCGACGAACCAACAGGAAACTTGGACCCGGAAACCTCATGGGGCATTGTGGAGCTGTTTGAAAAAATCAACGACCGGGGAACGACGATTGTGATGGCGACCCACAACAAAGAGATCGTCAACGCGACCCGGCGGCGCGTCATCGCCATCGAAAACGGGAAAATCGTCCGCGACGAGGCGAAGGGGGAATACGGCTATGACGCTTCATACGTTTAAGCGCCACGTCCGGGAAAGCATCAAAAGCCTTGGCCGCAACGGTTGGATGACGTTTGCCTCCGCGAGCGCCGTCACGGTGACGCTGTTGCTTGTCGGCGTCTTTTTTGTCGTCATGTTCAACATCAACCATTTTGCCCAAAAAGTCGAAAACGATGTCGAAATTCGCGTCCATATCGAGCTGACGGCCGACAACCAGCAAAAAAACGCTTTGCGCCGGCAAATTGAAGCCATTCCAAACGTCAAGGAAGTGCGCTATTCATCGAAGGACGAAGAGCTGAAGCGGCTGATCAAAAGCATGGGGGATGAAGGCTCGTCGTTCCGCTTATTTGAACAGGACAACCCACTAAGCGATGTATACGTCGTGAAAGCGGCCCATCCGCAAGATACAGTGAAAATCGCCAAACAAATCGAAACATTGCCGTTCGTCCATAAAGTCAATTATGGCCAAGGGACGGTCGAGAAGCTGTTTGACGCACTGAAAGTGGCGCGCAACGTCGGGCTCGTGCTCATTCTCGGATTGTTGTTTACGGCAATGTTTCTCATCTCCAACACGATCAAAATTACGATTTTCGCCCGCCGTCGCGAAATCGAAATTATGCGGCTCGTGGGTGCGACGAACGGATTTATCCGCTGGCCGTTCTTTTTGGAAGGGTTATGGCTTGGAATGCTCGGCGCTCTCTTCCCGATCGCGGCGCTTTCGATCGTGTACTACAACGTGTATCAAGTGTATGAACAGCGGGTTTCCTTGCCGTTTTTTGAACTTCTTCCGTTTTCGCCGTTTATGTGGCAGTTGAGCGCACTGCTGCTGGCGATTGGCGCGGGCATCGGCATTTGGGGAAGCGTCATGTCCGTGCGCAAGTTTTTGAAAGTGTAAAAAAGAATCATACATAGGGAGAGGGGAAAGCGATGAAGAAGAAAAATATGATGGCGCTCGCCGTCGCCGCGGCGCTCGGCCTTGGCGTTCTGCCGCCGGCGGCGGATGCCGTCAGCACTCGTGATATCGAACAAAAGCGAGGGGAGATCGACGCGCTTCGTTCGAAGCGGTCAGAGGTGCAGGAACAAATCAGCGAGGCGCAAAAAAACATCGAAGCCCTTCAGTCGCAGCAAAAACAAGTCGCCAACGATATTGAAAAGCTGAACATTGCCATTGAGGAAACGAGCGGCAAAATCCGCAACGTCAGCGCAGATATTGACCAAACGGAGCAAGCCATTGACCAATTGAAACAAGAAATTGCCGAAATTCAAGAACGGATTGAAAAGCGGAATGAAATTTTGAAGGAGCGGCTTCGTTCCTTGCAGGAAAGCGGCGGAGCGATCAGCTACTTGCAAGTATTGCTTGGCGCGCAAAGCTTCAGCGACTTCATTGACCGGATGAGCGCCGTGACGACGATCATGGAAGCGGACCAACAAATCATCCGCGAGCAGGAAGCTGATAAAACGTTAAAAGAGAAAAAGGAAGCCGAATTGACGGAGAAGCGGAACAAGCTGCAAGCGGATTTGCAAGAATTGAAGCAGCTGCAATCGAAACTCGCGGGCCAGCTGGAGCAAAAAAATCGCCTGATGGCCGATTTGAAGCAAAGAGAGGAAGAAGAGCATGATCATAAGATGGCGCTCGAAGAGGAAAAAGAGCTGATCGCCAAGCAAGAAGCGGCGGTGAAAGAGCAGCTTGCCGAACTCGAACGGCAAAAACGGGCGGAAGAAGCAGCGAAACAACGGGCGCGTACGTACACTTGGTCTGACAGTGGTGAAGCATCGTCAGGGGAAACGCCATCCGGCGGCAGCACGCCGCCTGTATCGAGCGGAGCGTTTACCCGGCCGGCCAACGGGCCGATCACCTCGGGCTTTGGCTACCGGTTTGGCGGCACGGACTTCCATCCGGGAGTCGACATCGGCAAGCGGGCTGCTGTCGTTCCCGTTGTGGCGGCCGCAGATGGCATCGTGTTCCGGTCCTATTATTCTAGCAGCTATGGCAACGTCATTTTCATCAGTCATGTGATTAATGGGCAAACCTATACGACCGTGTACGCCCATTTGGAAGCGCGTCTTGTTGGCGAAGGGCAGCACGTCCGCAAAGGGCAAGTGATTGGCTACATGGGCAATACCGGTCATTCGACCGGTCCGCATCTTCATTTTGAACTGCACCGCGGCGGCTGGAACGAGGCGAAAACGAATGCGGTCAATCCGCTTGACTATATTCCTTTCTAATTTCGAACGGTAGGTGGCATTGCGCAACTTGTCTGTCTTTTGGCAGGACAAGTTGCGTATTTTTTTGATTGATTTGACATCATCGGCAGGCAAATTCTATGCCCATTCCGCTTTGATTCTGTTTCAATCCGTTTTTGGCGGTGATGGATGCGGGAGACCCTCTCCAACTCGTTGGGAATGAAAAAAGATTGTGGCCATCGGTTGCCTGTGATACGATAAATGGAAACATTTATTTATTTTTGGTTTACAAATGGTGGTGAAAGGGGGAAAGATCCGATTTACGGGATGAGGAGATAAAGGCGCAAGGACCGAAGCTCGGGGAAAACCAACCAACGCTCTGGGCTGATTTTGTACATGACGGCGCAAAGTGAGGGGGGATCCGATGAATATCGTCTGCATTCCGGGATGGGGAATGAAAGCGGGGATTTTTGCCCCGCTGCTCGATTCGTTATCACTAAGCGGAAACGTGACAGCCGTCGAATGGAAGGGAATTGAAACGATCCATTGCTTTCGAAAACGAGCGGAACAGGCGCTTCAGGAACGCGCAGCAGTCATCGGCTGGTCGCTCGGTTCGCTTGTGGCGCTAGAGTTGGCCCATGCTTATCCCGAGCGGGTCTCTCGTCTTATTTTGATCGGCGGCACGAGCCGTTTTATTGCCGATGACGGTTATGAAGCTGGATGGCATCCACGGATCGTCAAGCGGATGAAAACAAAGCTGCAAGTACGGCCGGCTGACACGATAGCTGCTTTCCTTGCTTCATTATGGTCCAAGAGCGAAAAGGGGGATATTTCTGAGTTCTTTTACCGCGATCGGGTTGAGGAACTGCTGATCGGGCTTGATTATTTGATTGAGGCCGATGCGCGCCCGTTTTTGGCGGACATCTCCGCTCCAATGCTGATCGTTCACGGTGAGCAAGATGCGATTTGTCCACCTGCTGCTGCGCGCTATATCGTTGAACGCGCTCCCAACGCCACCATGGCGTTGTTGCCCGATACAGGGCACGTTCCATTTTGGACCCAAACCGAGACATGTGTTCATCTTATTCAAACATGGGTTGGTGAGACCGATGATTGACAAGCAGCTCATGCGAAAGCGGTTTAGCGAGCGTGCGAAAACGTATGACCAGTTTGCTAATGTCCAAAAAACAATGGCCGATCTCTTGGCTGACTGCATTGGCATACGCCCCCACAACATTTTAGAAGTTGGCTGCGGCACAGGCTATCTCACTGAAAAACTGTGCCGTATGTTCCCGCACGCGCGCATGACCGCAGTCGACATTGCGCCAGGCATGATCACCGTTGCGCAGGAACGGGTTTGCGGCGAAGATGTGACATGGATATGCGCGGATATCGAGGATATGACATGGAATGAGCCGTATGATTTAATCATTTCCAATGCAACGTTTCAATGGCTGAATGACCCCGTCAACACGATCGCCCGCCTCTACCGAGCGTTAAGTGAGGGAGGGTGTCTTGTGTTTTCCACTTTCGGCGCCCGTACGTTCCACGAATTGCATACTTCCTTTTCGTTGGCGCTGAAAGCGGAGAACATCCATGAACCGTTTCGCATCGGCCCGGCTTTTCCAACCCTGGCGGAATGGATCGACCGCTGCCAGCAAGCTGCCCCTGCTGCCCACATTGATGGGTTTGAATGGATGGAAACGGAGCGATTTCCATCTGTCCGTGACTTTTTTCTATCGCTGCGCCATATCGGTGCCACAAATAGCATGGTTGGCCGCTATTGCCAACGTCCGTCTGTCTTCAAAGCCATGATGCGCGAATACGAACAGCGCTTTTTGGTGCACGGGGAGATCACGGCTACTTACCATTGCCTATTGATTCGCATGACCCGCTGTTAGACATTTGTTGATAAGGAGTGTTTTTTACCATGAAAACATATCGAATGACCGTCCAAGGCATGACATGCACCGGTTGTGAACAACATGTCGCCAGAGCGCTGAGCGCGGTTGGGGCTAAGCTGATGGATGTCAGCTTCCGGCGCGGTGAAGCAGTATTCGCGCTGCCCGAGGACGCCGACGTTGACATGGCGAGACAAGCGGTCAAAAACGCTCATTACGAGCCGGGGGATATCGAGGAGGTCGCCGCACCAGCCAGCCCTGCCACTGCTGGCGAAAGAGAGTATGACTACATCATCATTGGTTCCGGCGCGGCCGCGTTTTCTTCAGCGATTGAAGCCGTGAAATATGGAGCGAAAGTCGCCATGGTCGAACGCGGCACAGTCGGGGGGACATGCGTCAATATCGGCTGCGTACCATCCAAGACATTGCTTCGGGCCGGTGAAATCCAGGCGTTGGCACAGAATCATCCATTTCTTGGACTCCATACATCGGCCGGTCCGGTGGACTTGGCGCTGTTAGTGAAGCAAAAAAATGAACTGGTCGAGCAGCTTCGCCAAGCGAAATATGCAGACTTGATCAGAGAGTACGGGTTCGATTTCATCCGAGGGGAAGCACGATTTGTCGATGGTCAAACGATTGAAGTCAACGGCCAAACGCTGTCGGCGAAACGGTTTTTGATCGCGACAGGCGCTTCCCCGGCCGTGCCGGATATTCCGGGACTTCATGATGTCGACTACTTGACCAGCACGACCTTGCTTGAACTGGAAAAAGTGCCGAAGCGGCTCGCCGTCATCGGCGCCGGCTACATCGGGATGGAGTTGGGACAGCTGTTCCACCATCTCGGCTCGGAGGTGACGTTGATGCAGCGAAGCTCGCGCCTGCTGAAAGAGTATGACCCGGAAATTTCCGAAGCGATGACGCGGGCGCTCACAGAACAAGGCATCCGCGTCATCACCGGTGCTTCATTTGAACGGGTCGAACAAGATGGGAATACGAAAAAAGTGTATGTGAACGTGGACGGACGCACCCGGGTCATCGAAGCGGACGAATTGCTCGTGGCTGCCGGGAGAACGCCGAATACGGCGGCGTTGAACTTGCCGGCAGCCGGTGTGGAAGTCGGGGCGCGCGGGGAAATTTTGATCGACGAATACACACGGACGACGAACCCGTCGATTTATGCGGCAGGCGATGTCACGCTCGGCCCGCAGTTCGTCTATGTCGCGGCCTATCAGGGAGCCGTTGCCGCGGCCAATGCCGTCGGCGGGCTGAACAAGCGCTGGGATACGGCCGTCGTTCCGGCGGTGACGTTCACCCATCCGGCCATCGCCACTGTCGGTTTGACCGAACAGCGGGCGAAAGAAAACGGGTATGACGTGAAAACGTCCGTCCTGCCGCTTGAGGCGGTGCCGCGCGCCATCGTCAACCGGGAAACGACGGGGGTGTTTAAACTTGTCGCTGAGGCCCGTACGGGCAAGCTGCTGGGCGCCCACATCGTCGCTGACCATGCCGGCGAGGTCATTTACGCCGCAGCGTTGGCGATTCAATTCGGATTAACGATCGACGACCTTCGCCGAACGTTGGCCCCGTATTTAACGATGGCGGAAGGGCTGAAGCTGGCGGCGCTGACGTTTGACCAAGATGTCTCGAAACTGTCGTGCTGTGCGGGGTAAAGCCTTCGAACGGGGGCTGTCGTTTCGATGATTGACCTGTTGCTGAAAGGGACAGATGACCGATGAAAAGCATTCGACGATGGGGAAGGATCGAGGCCTGTTTGTTCCAGTCATTGACAGGTCTCTTCTTCTTTTTGTATAATTATCTCGAATTCGAGATTTTTAAAAAAACGACCATCTATTTAAGGAGTGAAGAAGGAATGATCCGCATCGACCGGGCGTCGTCCCGATATCATGCCGATTACGGCTGGCTGAAAACATACCATAGCTTCTCATTTGGCGAGTATTATGATCCGAACAACATCCAGTTTGGCCCGCTAAGGGTGTTAAACGACGATTTCGTTGCGCCGCTTGCTGGTTTTGGCGCTCACCCACACCGGGAGATGGAAATTGTGTCAATCGTGTTAAAGGGGTACTTGCAACATGAAGACAGCACGGGGCATAAAGCGGTGACGACGTTTGGCGGCGTGCAGCGGATGTCGGCCGGCACCGGCATCGTCCATTCGGAAGTGAATCCGTCGGCGACAGAAGAAGTGAATTTTTTGCAACTTTGGTTTTTGCCGGAGCAATACGGATTGCCGCCGTCATACGAGCGAACCGAGTTTCCGGTCGACAAGATGAAAAACGCCTTGTTGCCGATTGTCACGAAACACCCGTCTTCCCCGGGGATTGCTCACATTCATCAAGATTTGACGATTTATCTTTCCGATTTGGAAGCCGGGCATGAGCTGACGTTTACTCAGCCAGAAGGGCGGAACATCTTTGTCTTTGTCATTGAGGGAGATTTGACGTTAAACGGCGAGGCCCATCTCGAACGGCGCGATGCGGCCCGCATCACGGAAACGCCGGTTCTTGGCCTCGCAACGAACAAAGGATCGCGGTTGATGCTCATCGACTTGCCAAAAGAGGGGTGAAAGCGTTTCGTTTTTGTGCGGTTCATTGGTTTGGCTTCCATTCTAGGAGGCTGGTGATTTAATCGTGAATACGGCTTTACCATGTCATTTCTCAATTAGAAAAACCTTGTTGCATCGATCCTGCTTTTCGCCCATTCCCCCCATTGAGTAAGGGAATCAGCCGTTTTTCACCGCCCTCCTAGATCGTGCCAAGAAGACGAATCAAGAAGAGGCATCGTTCGCCGCCAAGGGCGAGGGGTGCCTCTTTTTTCCGTTCTGTATGAGTTGAGAAATCAACAAGGAGCGTGTAAACTAGTAAAGGATAGACAACGAATGAGCATACTCGGTACAAGCCTAACATATGATGGAGATAAAGGCATGGCACGGCGTGAGGCGGTGCTTTTCCTTTTCTCATTGGCGGAAGCCGCCGCCGTCTAGGCGGCAGAGGCGTCCGCTTGCTTCACCGAAGGAGAACGAGAAGAGACCCCCTTTCCCTTCTGTTGCAGGCAATGGAAAGGGCAGGTTTAGGGTGAGGAGGAAGCAACGTGAAAAAATCGACGACGGCCGCATTGATGGCCATATCGATGCTCATTGGGGCGGGAGGGACGTACGCTGGCCTTCAGTTGGCGGACCGCCCGATGGAAGGCTCGCTTTCGACGATTGTTTCGAATGAGCCGTCCAAGTCGACGAACGACAGCGAAGAGATGAAAAAAATCCGGCAAGCTTATGAGCTCATTAAGAATCGGTACGTGGAGAAAGTGGATGAAGAAAAACTGACGGAAGGCGCCATTCAAGGGATGATCAACACGCTCCATGACCCGTATTCCGTCTACATGGATGCGGAAACGACGGAGCAGTTCAACGAGTCGCTCGACTCATCGTTTGAGGGGATCGGCGCCGAAGTGAGCATGATCGACGGCAAGGTGACGATCGTGGCTCCGATCAAAAACTCGCCGGCGGAAAAAGCGGGGCTGAAGCCGAATGACCAAATTTTGCGCGTCAACGGAGAAAGCCTGGAAGGGCTTGATTTATATGAAGCGGTATTGAAAATCCGCGGCAAGAAAGGAACAACGGTGGAGCTTGACATTTTGCGCCCCGGCGTCAAAAACGTGATGAAAGTCAAGGTCGTCCGCGACGAAATTCCGATTCAGACGGTGTATGACTCGATCAAAACATACAACGGCAAAAAGGCGGGCTATTTGCAAATTACGTCGTTTTCGGAAAACACGGCCGCCGACTTTAAAAAGAAGTTGGCGAAGCTTGAGGCCGAACATATTGATGGCTTGATCATCGATGTGCGCGGCAATCCGGGCGGCTATTTGCAAAGCGTTGAGGAAATTTTGAAGCAGCTCATCCCGAAAGGCAAACCATATGTACAAATTGAAGAACGCGATGGCGATCGGCAAAAGTTTTATTCCGATTTAACGGCGAAAAAGCCATACCCGATCGTTGTGCTCATCGACAAAGGAAGCGCCTCGGCGTCGGAAATTTTGGCAGGTGCGATGAAGGAAGCGGGCGGCTACAAGCTGGTCGGCGAGACGACGTTTGGCAAGGGGACGGTGCAGCAGGCGATTCCGATGGGCGACGGCAGCAACATCAAATTGACGCTGTACAAATGGCTGACGCCGGACGGGCATTGGATCCATAAAAAAGGCATTAAGCCCGATGTCGCGGTGGTACAGCCGGATTACTTCCACGTCGCTCCGCTTCATGTGGAAAAACCGCTTCGGTATGACATGAACGACGAGCAAATCGCCAATGCGCAAAAAATGCTCAAAGGGCTTGGCTTCAACCCGGGCCGCACGGACGGCTACTTCAGCAAAGAAACCGAACAGGCCGTCCAAGCGTTCCAAAAAGCGAATCAGCTGCCGGTTACGGGACGAATCGATGAGGCGACGGCGGATGCGCTGCAAACGAAAATCATGGAAGCCGTCCGCGATCCGAACCATGATGTGCAGCTGAAAAAAGCGCTTGGCGTGTTGTTTCCGTCGTAAGCGAGCCGAGGGCGATTGATGCTATATATGGTAATCAGAAAGGGTGTCCCGATCCTTCTGGGACACCCTTTCTTTTTATCATCTCTATAGATGCAATTTAAAGCTTTACCATTTTTCGTTTTTACCAGTGATTGCATCCGACTGTCGAGTGACCGAACAACGCCGCTTCCAGACCCATGAATGGGTCTGTGAAGCGAGTCGTTGTTCGGTCTTCCAAGCCACAGGCTTGCCTTCGACAGTCGAAAATGGACAAACCACTTTTCCGTCAAGGATATATTAAACTTCTTCGTTGTATCTATATAGATGCAATTTGAAGCTTTAACATTTGTAGCTTTTACCGAGCATTTGATCGACTGTCGGGCGACCGAACAACGCCGCTTTCAGACCCATGTATGGGTCTGTGAAGCGGGTGGTTGTTCGGGTCTTCCGTCACGCCTTGGCGTGACGAAGGCAAGCCACAGGCTTGCCTTCGACAGTCGAAAAATGGACAAGCGACTTTTCCATCAAGGATATGTTAAACTTTTTCGTTGCATCTATATCGAATCGAAGGAGGCTGCTGCCAGGCCGCAAGTGAAAGCAGGAGATGTTCAAGCGGATCCGATTGATCCGTCCGACCTTTTCGGTTTTGGATCACCTATGCCTTCCTACAGGCGGGCCGGCGTTTTCTCCCTTTCTGACGGAAGCGGCAGCTGCACGGTCGTTTCGATCGCAAACCGCGGCCGCCGTTTCACTTCTTGATAAATTTTTCCTATATATTCCCCGATGAGGCCGAGGCTCATCAGCATCAGCCCGCCGATGAACCAAACGGAAATCATGAGCGACGTCCAGCCTGATTCGGCGTGCCCGAGAAGTTTGCTGATGAGGGCGTACAGCCCAGCCGCACCGCTGATGAGAAAGGCCAAAAACCCGATGAGCGTAATGGCGCGAATCGGTGCGACGCTTAAGGAGGTGATGCCGTCAAAGGCGAAGGCGAGCATCTTTTTGAGCGGGTATTTCGATTGTCCGGCCCAACGCTCATGTCGGTCGTAAAAGACGCACGTCGAGCGGAACCCAACAAGCGGCACCAATCCGCGCAAAAAGAGATTGACTTCCGTATAGCGGCTCAGTTCATCGAGCGCTCGCTTGCTCATCAGACGGAAATCGGCGTGGTTGTAAATCAGCTCGATTCCGAGCGCCTGCATGAACCGATAAAAGGCCTGGGCGGTCGTACGCTTGAACCACGTGTCTGTCTTTCGGCTCCGCCGCACGCCATACACGATGTCATACCCTTCGCGGTATTTTTGCACAAATTCGCGGATCGCCTCCACATCGTCTTGCAAATCGGCGTCAATGGACACGGCACAATCGGCGTACGCGCGAACGGTTTCGAGCCCAGCGAGCAGCGCCCGCTGATGGCCGACGTTGCGAGCGAGTTTCACACCGGAGACAAACGGGTTGCGCTCGCTTTCTTCTTCAATGAGCGCCCATGTCCGGTCGCGGCTGCCGTCGTCGACAAAAACGATATGGCTGCCGATGGCGACCGCTCCTTCTTCGAGCAGCTGCTCAAGCAAAGCGGTCAGCCGCCGGGCCGTTTCCGGCAACACTTCTTCTTCGTTGTAGCATGGGACGACGATGGCTAACAATGGTTTGTCCACCATGTTTCTTGCCTCCCTTTCACTCCACTTCGTATACATAAATTTTCCAGACTGACTGTCGATCGGTGAACGCCCGCAAGAAGCGGAGATGGATGTCGCGGGCGTTCATGATCGGGACGGAGGAAAAAATGTACTTGCCGCCAAGCTGTTTGAACGCCTTTGTGTCGATCTCGAAATGACGAATGACTTTATGCGAGCGTTTCGTGAACATGTAATGTTTCCCGAGCTCTGCCGAAAACAAATAGACGCGGTTGCCCCAATGGTCGAAATAGTCTTTCAGCACTGGGCTTTTGTCCAATTCTTTGGCAATGATGCGGCGAAACTTCCGCTTATACGACAACGGGTAAAAATTGTTGTACGTATCGAGCGTATAAAACCCGTTGTATTGAGCGATGGCCGGGTGAAGCCCAACGCTGGCAACGCGGTAGGACGATACCGGCTTGCCGATGTATTGCTTGATTTTGGTAAATAAATGTTCGGAATAAAACTGCTCGAACGACGGCGTGCCAGCGAGGCGATAGCGGATTTCCTCGTTAAACCCGCCAAGCAAAAGCAGCTGCAGCGCCAAGGCGATCGGCACGAGGCGCCGCCATGCGGTCCGTTCCTTGGCTAAGATTTGCAAGGCCAAGGCAAAATCGACGTAAATGACCATCGGCCGCAAAAAATGGAAGCGGGCGAAATTGAACGTATTCAAAAGTGAAATCCGTTCTTTCAGCGGCTGCCACCCTTTGTAAAACCAAAACGCATACCAAGCCGATAAGGCGATGTTCAACCAAAACAGCAAAAGGAAGCGCCGCTCCAATGACCCGCGCTGACGGCGGCGCAAAACGAGAAGAAACGCCGCCCAAAGCACCGGCAAGATGATCGGCCCATGGACGGTCATCACATGCGTATGGCCGAGCACATAGTTTTTCAACGTTAAACGAAGGCAGTGGACGAAGCTGAGCCGCGAGGAGAGGAACTCGTTCCGGCTCGTCGGTTCGCCGCTGAAGACAAGCGAGTACACGAGGCGGTACTCGATGGCCAAAAACAAGCTTGTCATCAGGGCGATCGCGGCGAAAAACCGCTTGTTCCACTGCTTGCGGACAACGCCGTCAAACAGCCACACCGCCGCCATCGCGGCGAGGAAAAAGAAAAATCCGAGCACAAAGCTGGCGTAAAACGGAAGCAAGATGATCGCAAGCCATTCTTTCCATGTCGCTTCTCCGTTGCGGATCGACAGAAACGCCCAAAGCGCCAGCGGCATGCCGAGCGTGCTTAACATGCCGGACGGCCAAAACGGTGTCAGCGCAAAAGCAAGCGCCGCCCCGACGCGAATGAGCCATGATTCCGGTGAAGGCAAAAAGTGGCGCCTGAGCAGCCAATACATACCCAAAAAGGCGAATACCCTCGTGATCGTCTGGCTGAGCGCGTACGCCGCCATGGAGGGAAACAAAGCATGCAGCCACACGATGCCGCTGAATTCTGTGCCGAAGGCGTTGCGCGGCAACCCGTTGATCACTTGCGGGATGACGGCATCGATTGGGCCAAATAGTTGGCCGCTGCGAACGAGCACGCGATACCAGGCGATGTTCGAATCCATATTGTCGTGCACGCGAATATGGGCGTGTTCGCCTAACATGTACAGCGGAGAAAGGTAGAGAGCCAATACGATGAACGCGATGGCGACCGCTTTTCGTTCTCTTTGTTCCATCTCGCGCGCCCTCCTTTCCCATACGGGCAGATTGCACAACATGATCCATTATAAACCGCTGCGATTAAAAAAGCATAAAAAAATTGTAAAGAAGTAGTGAAGGGGGAGAAAAAGGGGAAAGAAGCAACCAAAAAAACACCCTGCGTCAAGCAGGGTGGATGGAACCATTAGGCAAACAACCCCATCACCCGCCCAAGGCCGCGCCGTTTCTGCTTTGGTTCGTCCGATGTTTCATGGGAGGAAGGCGGTCGATTGTTCAGCTGCTGTTCAAGGCGGGCGACAAGCTGCTCCAACGCAGTGAGGCGGGCGACGATTTCTTCCATTTCTTGGCGGTGATGCAACAGTTGAATGGAGACGACGTCATCTGCTTTTTGCTCCAGTTGCCGTTCAAGCTGGTCCAAGCGCGAGGAGACGCGGGCGATTTCGGGTTCGATCGATTCATGTAAGGCGTCAATAGGAATGTTGTTCCGCAGCGGCGTCGGAGGGCGTTTCGGGGTCGGCGGCGCTTCCATGGCGGCGCCTTGTTCAAATTTGACCCGTTCGAGCAAGGCGACTGTTTTTTCATCAAACAAGTAGTGGCCGGCCTCGTTTCTCCGCAACGGAATGTTGTATTTGCGCACCCAGCGCTGGATCGTTTTCGGCGATACACCAAGGCGAATAGCGACGTCGGACGTTTTCAATTCCATCGTTTCACTCCTCCTTGTTTCGTCTTGTTTATCCTTTTTCCTCTGCATCTTTGAAAATCCTTCCCAGCCGACAAAACTAGTGTTGATTCGGCAAAGAAAGTGGAAAACAGCGAAGATTCGCCATTGGCGAAAAAAGATGGCTGTGGGCATGGGAATTGGCCATGCCATTTGGTAGAATAGAAGATAAAGAATGATGAACGACGCAAGGGGTGAAGCGGATGGCAACATGGTGGCTGGAATGGCTTGAGGGCGTCGCGTCGGTTTGGCGGCAGCCGCTTCTTTATTATGGCGCCGCGCTCGCTTTGGCCGTCGGTTGGCGGCGGGTGAAGCGGGAGCGCCGCGATTTTCATGTGCGCGTCTACAGCCTATGGCAAGAGTGGCGCGGGCTTTGGACGAAGGGATGGATGGCTGGAGCGATGTTGTCGGCGGCGGCCGTCGGCATCGGGATCGCGGTGCCGCAGGAAGCGGTTTGGACGGTGACGGTGCTGACGGTGCTCTTTAGTTTGACGATGGAAGCGCGGTTGCTGTCGCCTGCTTATACGGTTGGCGGCGCGCTTCTCGTGCTCGGTTTGGCGGAGCGAAGCAGCGCGTTGTCCCGATGGCTTCCCGATGGCATGGCGGCCGCGCCCGCTTTGGCGGTGTGGCTTGCGTTGCTTTTGCTTTCGGAAGGATGGCTCATCATTCGCACGCGAAACGAGGCGGCCTCGCCGCAGCTTGCGAAAAGCAAGCGAGGGATGACGGTCGGCCTGCAATGGACGCAGCGTCTTTGGTTTGTGCCGGTTGTGCTGCCCGTATCAGGCGGCGCGCTGCCTCCGGCTTCCTGGTGGCCGCTCGTTTCGACGGGAGACAGCTATTCATTTTGGCTCGTGCCGTTTCTTCTCGGCTTTTCCCAGCGCCGCCAGCACATGCTGCCGGCGGAAGCGGCGCGCGCGGAGGGGCGGCTTGTTGTTCGGCTGGCGTTCGTTGTCGCCCTGTTGGCCGCTTCCGGTATATGGTATCCACCGCTCGCGGTGGCGGCGGGGGCTATGGCCATCATCGGCCGCGAATGGATTGCGTTTTCCGGGCATCGCGCCGACCGCGCCCGCCCGCCCCGCTTTGCCCGCCATCCGCACGGCTTGGTGATTGTCGGCGTGCTTCCCGGCTCGAAAGCGGAAAAAATGGGGCTTTCGATCGGAGAAGTCATCATCAAAACAAACGGCGCCCCGGTGCGGAGTGAAACCGAGTTTTACGAGGCGCTCCAACGCAACCGCGCGTTCTGCAAGTTGGATGTCGTCGGACATAACGGCGAAGTCCGTTTCGTCCAAGGGGCGCTCTATGAGGATGAGCATCATGAACTCGGGCTGCTGTTCGTCCGTGATCGGAACGCATCAGCGTCTGAAGCTGTTTCGTAAAGGAGAATGGATCATGTGGTTTTTGGCGGCACTCATCATTCCGTGCCTATTGGTGCTGTTGTTTGCGCGGGTGACGTACAATCGGTACATCGCTGTGCTGTTGACGACGGCGCTGCTTGTCGCTTCCTACTTGAAAGGCTATACGGACGAGCTGCATGAAATCGTCGCTGACATTGCATCGACGATCGCCGGCTTTCTTTGGGCCGGCCGCATGCTCGACTATCTGAAGCAAAAATGAAGCGGCGTTGTCGGTTCAACCGTCTGTTTTTGGAAAAAGGCATCGTCGGCTGAACCTCGGATTGTCGAAACGGAACGGAGCGAAGACGCGGACCTTGGGCATAAATGGGTCCGCTTTTTCGCGTTTTTCGGTGCGAAGCGATGGAAAACGCTGAGTGGGTTGGTACGAATATGAGTTCGCATTTTTGATGCATGGATCATCACGATGTGATACAATGGGGAAAGATGGTACGAAGGAGGAGGCGAAACGGTGGAGGGCCGTTTTCAATTAGTGGCGCCATACGAACCGCAAGGCGATCAGCCGCAGGCGATCGCCAAGCTCGTTGACGGCCTGCGCCGCGGGGTGAAGCATCAAACGCTGCTTGGGGCGACGGGGACGGGCAAAACGTTTACGATCTCGAACGTGATCGCCCAAGTCAACAAACCGACGCTTGTCATCGCCCACAACAAAACGCTCGCTGGCCAATTGTACAGCGAGCTGAAAGAGTTTTTCCCGCACAACGCCGTCGAATATTTTGTCAGCTATTACGATTACTATCAGCCGGAAGCGTATGTGCCGCAGACGGATACGTACATTGAAAAAGACGCGAAAATCAACGATGAAATCGACAAATTGCGGCACTCGGCGACATCAGCCTTGTTTGAGCGCCGGGACGTGATTATCGTTGCGAGCGTGTCGTGCATTTACGGTTTAGGGTCGCCGGAAGAGTACCGCGAACTGGTCGTATCGCTGCGCGTTGGGATGGAGATCGAGCGCAACGCGTTGCTTCGGCGGCTTGTCGACATCCAATACGACCGCAATGACATCGATTTTCGCCGCGGCACGTTCCGCGTCCGCGGCGATGTTGTCGAAATTTTCCCCGCGTCGCGCGATGAACATTGCATCCGCGTCGAATTTTTCGGCGATGAAATCGAGCGCATCCGCGAGGTGGACGCCTTAACCGGCGAGGTGCTCGGCGAGCGCGAGCATGTCGCCATTTTCCCGGCGTCGCACTTCGTGACGCGCGAGGAGAAAATGCGGCTCGCCATTCAAAACATCGAACAAGAGCTTGAGGAGCGGCTTGCCGAACTGCGCGCGCAAGGGAAGCTCTTAGAGGCGCAGCGGCTTGAGCAGCGGACGCGCTATGACCTTGAAATGATGCGCGAGATGGGCTTTTGTTCCGGCATCGAAAACTACTCGCGCCATTTGGCGCTGCGGCCGCCGGGCTCAACGCCGTATACATTGCTTGACTATTTTCCGGACGATTTTTTGATCATCGTTGATGAGTCGCACGTCACCTTGCCGCAGCTGCGCGGCATGTACAACGGCGACCGGGCGCGCAAGCAAGTGCTTGTCGACCACGGCTTCCGTCTGCCGTCGGCGCTTGACAACCGGCCGCTCACGTTTGAAGAGTTCGAGCAAAAAATCAATCAAATTATTTACGTCTCAGCGACGCCGGGGCCGTATGAGCTTGAACACAGCCCGGGCGTTGTCGAACAAATCATCCGCCCGACCGGGCTTCTCGACCCAACGATCGACGTCCGCCCGACGAAAGGGCAAATCGACGATTTGATCGGCGAAATTCGCGAGCGCGTCGAGCGGAACGAGCGGACGTTGGTGACGACGCTGACGAAAAAGATGGCGGAAGATTTGACCGATTATTTGAAAGAAGCGGGGATCAAGGTGGCGTATTTGCATTCGGAAATTAAGACGCTCGAGCGCATTGAAATCATCCGCGATTTGCGGCTCGGCAAATACGATGTACTGGTCGGCATCAACTTGCTTCGCGAAGGGCTCGACATTCCGGAAGTGTCGCTTGTCGCCATTTTGGATGCCGACAAAGAAGGGTTTTTGCGCTCGGAGCGCTCGCTCATCCAGACGATCGGCCGGGCGGCGCGCAACGCGAACGGCCATGTGATCATGTACGCCGATACGATCACGAAATCGATGGAAGTCGCCATTCAAGAGACGAAGCGGCGCCGCGCGATTCAAGAAGAGTACAACCGAAAGCACGGCATCGTGCCGCGCACGGTGAAAAAGGAGATTCGCGACGTCATCCGCGCGACGTATGCGGCGGAAGAGACGGAGATGTACGAGGCAAAGCCGGCGGCAGCGATGACGAAACAAGAGCGGGAAGAGCTGATTCGAACGCTCGAAGCGGAAATGAAAGAGGCGGCCAAAGCGCTCGACTTCGAGCGGGCCGCCCAGCTGCGCGATATCATTTTCGAATTGAAAGCGGAAGGGTGATGGCCGGATGAACGGAATGGATAAAATTGTCGTCAAAGGGGCGCGCGCCCACAACTTGAAAAACATTGACGTCGAAATCCCGCGCGGCAAGCTCGTCGTCTTGACCGGGCTGTCCGGGTCGGGGAAGTCGTCGCTGGCGTTTGATACGATTTACGCGGAAGGCCAGCGCCGCTACGTCGAATCGCTGTCGGCGTATGCCCGCCAGTTTTTAGGGCAGATGGAAAAACCGGACGTCGATGCGATTGAAGGGTTGTCGCCGGCCATTTCGATCGATCAAAAAACGACGAGCCGCAACCCGCGCTCAACCGTCGGCACGGTGACGGAAATTTACGATTATTTACGGCTGCTGTTCGCCCGCATCGGCCGCCCCATTTGCCCGACGCACGGCATTGAAATCCAATCGCAGACGATCGAGCAAATGGTCGACCGGCTGCTCGCTTACCCGGAGCGGACGAAAATGCAAATTTTGGCGCCGATCGTCTCGGGAAAAAAAGGGACGCACGCCAAGACATTGGAGGATATTCGCAAACAAGGGTATGTGCGCGTCCGCATTGACGGCGAGATGCGCGAGTTGACGGAGGACATTGAGCTGGAAAAAAACAAAAAACATTCGATTGATGTCGTCGTCGACCGCATCATCATCAAAGACGGCATCGCCGCCAGGCTTGCCGATTCGCTTGAGACGGCGCTGAAGCTCGCCGACGGCAAAGTGGTCGTTGACGTGATCGGCGAGGGGGAGCTCTTGTTCAGCGAAAAGCACGCTTGTCCGTACTGCGGCTTTTCGATCGGGGAGCTTGAACCGCGTCTGTTTTCGTTCAACAGTCCATTCGGCGCCTGCCCGGACTGCGACGGGCTCGGGGCGAAGCTCGAAGTGGATCTCGATTTGGTCATCCCGAACGATGAGCTGACGTTAAAAGAACACGCCATCGCTCCGTGGGAGCCGCAAAGCTCGCAATATTACCCGCAGCTGCTCGAAGCCGTGTGCCGCCATTACGGCATCCCGATGGACGTGCCGGTCAGAGATTTGCCAAAAGAGCAGCTCGATAAAATTTTGTACGGCAGCGGCGGGGAGCCGATTTACTTCCGCTATACGAATGATTTCGGGCAAGTGCGCGAACAATACATCGCATTTGAAGGCGTCATTCCGAACGTCGAACGCCGCTATCGCGAGACGAGCTCGGACTACATCCGCGAGCAGATGGAAAAGTATATGGCGGAACAACCATGTCCGACATGCCAAGGCTACCGGCTGAAAAAAGAAAGCCTGGCCGTCCTTGTCGGCGGCAAGCATATCGGCGAGGTCACCGCCATGTCGGTGACCGAGGCGCTCGCCTTTTTTGACGGGCTCGAGCTGACCGAAAAAGAAGCGCAAATCGCCCGCCTTATTTTGCGTGAAATTCGCGACCGGCTCGGCTTTTTGCAAAACGTCGGCCTCGACTATTTGACGCTCAGCCGCTCGGCAGGAACGCTCTCCGGCGGCGAGGCGCAGCGCATCCGCTTGGCGACGCAGATCGGCTCGCGGCTGACGGGGGTGCTGTACGTGCTCGACGAGCCGTCGATCGGGCTTCATCAGCGCGACAACGACCGGCTGATCGCGACGTTGAAAAGCATGCGCGACCTCGGCAATACGCTCATTGTGGTGGAGCACGACGAGGATACCATGCTGGCCGCGGACTATTTGATTGACATTGGTCCGGGGGCGGGCATCCACGGCGGCGAGGTCGTCGCCGCCGGCACGCCGGAAGAAGTGATGAACGACCCGAACTCGCTCACCGGCCAGTATTTATCGGGGAAAAAATTCATCCCGATTCCGGCCGAGCGTCGCCGTCCGGACGGACGTTGGCTTGAGGTCGTCGGCGCGCGCGAGCATAACTTGAAAAACGTATCGGTGAAAATCCCGCTCGGCACGTTTGTCGCTGTCACCGGGGTGTCGGGCTCGGGCAAAAGCACGCTCGTGAACGAAGTGTTGTATAAGGCGCTGGCGCAAAAGCTGCACCGGGCGAAGGCGAAACCGGGCGAACATCGCGGCATCCGCGGGCTGGAGCATCTCGATAAAGTCATTGACATCGACCAGTCGCCGATCGGCCGCACGCCACGCTCGAACCCGGCGACGTACACCGGGGTGTTTGACGACATCCGCGACGTGTTTGCCTCGACGAACGAAGCGAAAGTGCGCGGCTACAAAAAAGGGCGGTTCAGCTTCAATGTCAAAGGCGGGCGCTGCGAGGCGTGCCATGGCGATGGCATCATCAAAATTGAGATGCACTTTTTGCCGGACGTGTACGTCCCGTGCGAAGTGTGCCACGGCAAACGGTACAACCGCGAGACGCTCGAGGTGACGTATAAAGGAAAAAACATCGCCGAGGTGCTCGACATGACGGTCGAAGATGCGCTCGACTTTTTCGCCTCGATCCCGAAAATCAAACGCAAGCTCGAGACGCTCTATGACGTCGGGCTCGGTTATATGAAGCTCGGCCAGCCGGCGACGACGCTCTCGGGCGGCGAGGCGCAGCGCGTCAAGCTCGCCGCTGAGCTTCACCGCCGCTCCAACGGCCGGACGCTCTACATTTTGGACGAGCCGACGACCGGGCTTCATGTCGATGACATCGCCCGGCTGCTTGATGTGCTCCACCGGCTCGTCGACAACGGCGATACCGTGCTTGTCATTGAACATAACTTGGACGTCATCAAAACCGCGGACTATATCATTGACTTAGGTCCGGAAGGCGGCGACCGAGGCGGACAAATCGTCGCTGTCGGCACGCCGGAAGAGGTGGCCGAGGTGGAGGAGTCGCACACCGGCCGCTACTTAAAACCGATTCTCGAGCGCGACCGGGCGCGCATGCAGGCGCAATATGAAGCGGTGAAGGCGTAAAGGCCTTTGCGGCTTTGTCCGCCGCTTGGGGCACCGGCGTCCGCCGCCTTTTTTTGCCGTCGGCAGGAAACTTTTCCTAGCGGCCGTCGTATATACAGGTAAAGGAAACTTGGAAAGGGGATTGCCGATTGTCGACGAACAAAGTGTTGTCCGCGCTTTGTTATTTCAGCGTCTTTTTTGCGCCGTTCATTTTGCCGATTGTCGTCTATTTTGTTGTCGAAGATCTTGAAGTCAAACGCCATGCGAAGCGGTCGCTCGTGTCGCATTTGATTCCGGCCGTTACGATCCTCTTGTTCATTGCGTTGGCCGCGTCGCCGGTGCTGTTCGGCCATTGGGGCGAGGAATCGCTTCTTTTTGGCGGCGGGCTCGTCTGGCTTGGGTTCCTCGTTGCTGGGGCGGTAAATCTCGTTGTCATCGTTTGGAATGTCATAAAAGGGATTCAAGTGTTAAAATAAGAGAAAGCGCCCGTTTGCCGGCGAATGCCGTGGCCCCGTTTCTTTGGGACTGTAACAAGGTGTGGCCGGCGGGCGCGAGACTCGAATAAAGATGGTGATGGGATGCTCAATTGGCTGATCGGTGTGTTTATCAATACGGTGCTGCTGATGGCGATTGACGGCTATTTTGACGATATTCACTTCAGCGGCATCGGCGCGGCGTTTTTGGCGAGCGTGATTTTGGCGGTGCTCAACGCCGTCGTTCGCCCTGTGCTCATCTTGTTGACGCTGCCGGTGACAGTGTTGACGCTCGGTTTGTTTTTGTTTGTCATTAACGCCATCACGCTCATGATGACTGCAGGGCTGATGGGCGATGCGTTTCAAATCGGCGGCTTTGGCACGGCGCTGCTCGCATCGATCGTCTTGTCGTTTTTCCACCTGCTCGTGCAAAAAGCGATTATCGAGCCGCTGCGCAACCGGTCGTAACGGGGGCGTGATCCATTGGAAGGCCGGTGGCGCCATGGTTTTCCGTGATCGTGTGAAAAGATGGCAAATGCGGCAAGGGGTTGCAATGGGAGAAACGATGCGGTGAAGATCGTTTCGGTTTGATGTGTTTGGCTTGATCGGGACGGGGGGAGCCGTCCCTGTTTTGTTTTCCCCGATGTTTTCCATTCAATGGCGGAACGAAACGTGTTACAATGGAAAAAGATGAAGAAAGGGGAGAAAGGCGACGTATGCCAAAAGTGCGGACGAAAGACATCATTGAACAGTTCCAGCTCGAGCTCGTCAGCGGCGCGGAGGGCATTTACCGCCCGATTACGACAAGCGATTTGTCGCGGCCGGGGATTGAAATGGCCGGCTATTTCGCCTATTACCCGGCGGAGCGTCTGCAGCTGCTCGGACGGACGGAGCTGTCGTTTTATGAAACGTTGACGCCGGAAGAAAAAAAGTCGCGGATGGAACGGCTTTGCACCGACATTACGCCAGGGATCATCGTCTCGCGTGGATTGGAAGTGCCGCCGGAGCTGATCGAAGCGTCTGAGCGCCAGTCGGTGCCGGTCATGCGCTCGACGATGAAAACGACCCGCCTGTCAAGCCGATTGACAAACTATTTGGAAAGCAAGCTCGCCCCCACCACCGCGGTGCACGGGGTGCTTGTCGATGTGTACGGCGTCGGGGTGTTGATCACGGGCAAAAGCGGCGTCGGCAAAAGCGAAACGGCGCTGGAGCTCGTCAAACGCGGCCATCGGTTGGTCGCCGACGACTGTGTGGAAATCCGCCAAGAAGATGAAGATACGCTCGTCGGCAGCGCGCCGGAGCTGATCGAGCATCTGCTTGAAATTCGCGGCCTCGGCATTATTAATATGATGACGCTGTTCGGCGCAGGGGCGGTGCGGACGCATAAGCGCATTTCGCTCGTCGTCGACTTGGAGCTTTGGGATCCGGAGAAGCAGTACGATCGGCTCGGGTTGGAAGAAGAGAAAGTGAAAATTTTGGATACCGAATTGCCGAAATTAACGATTCCGGTCCGCCCAGGGCGCAACTTGGCGGTCATCGTCGAAGTGGCGGCGATGAACTTCCGGCTGAAGCGGCTCGGGGTCAACGCGGCTGAGGAGTTTTCGGCGCGATTGAGCGACGCCATCGAAGACGGCGCGCACGATTACGACTGATGTTTCTTGCGTCAAAGGAATGGATCTCGTTTGGGCATGGAGCATAGGAGGTGGAAACGATGGAATCGACGATTCAGCCGCTCGACCGCGTGTTTTTGCACCTTGGCCCCATTACGATTTATTGGTATGGGGTCATTATCGGCACCGGTGTGTTGATTGGGCTATGGCTCGCGACGCGCGAAGCAGTGCGGCGCGGCTTGCCGAAAGAGACGTTTGTCGATTTGGTGTTATTTGCCGTGCCGATCGCCATTGTCTGCGCGCGGGCGTACTACGTGCTGTTTGAATGGCACTATTATTCAAAGCATTTGTCCGAGATTCCAAAAGTTTGGCAAGGCGGCCTCGCCATTCACGGCGGTTTGATCGGGGCGGTGGCGACGGGCGCGGTGTTCGCCCGCGCGCGCGGGCTGTCGTTTTGGAAGCTCGCCGATATTGCCGCACCAAGCATCATTTTAGGCCAGGCGATCGGGCGCTGGGGCAATTTTATGAACCAAGAGGCGCACGGCGGCCCTGTGTCGCGCCAGTTTCTTGAAAATTTGCATTTGCCGGATTGGATCATCAATCAAATGTACATTGACGGCCGTTATTGGCATCCGACTTTTTTATATGAGTCCCTTTGGAACCTCGTCGGCTTTTTCTTGCTTCTTTGGCTGCGGCGCGTCAATTTGCGGCGCGGCGAGCTGTTTTTGTCCTATTTGATTTGGTATTCGGTTGGCCGTTTCTGGATTGAAGGGATGCGCACCGACAGCTTGATGCTGGCCGGCAGTCTGCGCGCGGCCCAAGTCGTATCCGTGACGCTGATCGTGTTGTCGATCGCGCTGTGGATCGTGCGCCGGGCGAAAGGATGGGCAAAAGCAAGGTATCAAGACGAATAGCCGTCCTTATCCGTTGACGGATGACTAGGGAAAAAGAGAGGCGGCGTGTGGTGAAAAGGTCACACGGCGGCATGAAGACAAGCGAAGGAGAGAGGAGATATGGTAGGAACATTGCAGCGCGGCGTCATCGCCGGACTGAAGACGTCATGGGCGCTCGGCAAAATCATTTTTCCAGTGACGCTCATTTTAGCGCTGTTGCAGCCGACCCCTTTATTTTCATGGTTGATCGACCTTGTCACTCCCCTGATGAAGTGGTTCGGCTTATCCGGCGACGCGGCCGTGCCGCTGGTGCTCGGCAATTTGCTCGGGCTGTACGCCGCGATCGGGGCGATGCTGACGATCGAGTTTACAGTGAAAGAAGTGCTCATTCTCGCTGTCATGCTTTCCTTTTCTCACAACTTGATCGTCGAGTCTTCCGTCGCTTCGCGGACGGGTATGAGCGTTTGGCTCATGCTCGCCGTGCGCATTGGCTTGGCCGTTGTCTCCGGTTTGTTGATCGCCCATCTATGGGATGGGGGGCAGGAACTCGCTCAATATGGGTTTGTCTCGCCTGAAGCCGCCTCGCCGTCCGGCTGGGGAGAGATCATCTTGGCGGCGCTGAAAAAAGCGGCGACCGGCATCGTCCAGCTGGTTGCGATTGTCATTCCATTGATGACGATCATTCAAGTGTTGAAAGAACGCCACTGGATTGAGACGTTTTCGCGCTGGATGGCGCCAGCGACCAAGATGCTCGGCATGAGCGCGAACACATCGCTCACCCTTGCCGCCGGTTTTGTGTTCGGCCTCGCTTATGGGGCGGGGGTGATGATTCAGGCGGCGAAAGAAGACGGCGTCTCGAAGCGCGATTTGACGTTGGCGTTTATTTTTCTCGTTTCTTGCCATGCGGTTGTCGAAGACACGCTCATTTTCGTTCCGCTCGGCATCCCGGTCTGGCCGTTGTTGGTCATTCGCCTCGTTACGGCTGTGCTGTTGACGATGGCGGTGGCGTTCCTTTGGCGCCGTTTTGAACACCCGATGAGAAAGGAAGCCGCATCATGACGATTCGCACGATTTTATTTGACCTTGACGGAACGTTGATTGATACGAATGAGCTGATCATCCAGTCGTTTTTGCATACGCTGGAGAAGTATTATCCGGGCCGCTACGGGCGTGAGGACGTCTTGCCGTTCATCGGCCCGTCGCTGTATGAGACGTTCAGCTCGCTCGATCCGGAACGGGCCGAGGAGATGGTGAAGACGTATCGCACCTTCAACCATGCCCGCCATGACGAACTGATCCGCGAGTTTGACACCGTGTATGAGACGATCGAAACGCTGCACCGCCATGGCTTCCGCCTCGGCGTCGTGACGACGAAAATGCACGACACCGCCCTGATGGGGTTAAGAAAAACGCGGTTGGAACCGTTTTTCTCGTGCGTCATCGGCCTTGATGACGTCAGCCGCCCCAAACCGGATCCCGAACCGATTCATAAGGCGCTTGAGGCGCTTCAGTCGAAATCGGACGAAGCGCTGATGGTCGGCGACAACTACCACGACATTTTGGCCGGCAAAAACGCCGGCGTCAAAACGGCCGGCGTCGCTTGGGCGATTAAAGGCCGCGGCTATTTGGAACAATATGAACCGGACTATATGCTGGAAAAAATGAGCGATTTGCTGGCCATTGTCGGCATCAACGAACGGAAGGAGGAAACGTCCTCCCAGTGAGACGAACGACAAAATACCCTGTCCAAGGAGCGAACTCGCTCTGGCAATTGTACCGCACCGTATCGTTTTGGAAAGTGCTGAAAAACGTCATCATCATTCAAATCGGGCGCTACACGCCGTTTTTGCCGCTGAAAAACTGGCTGTACCGCACGTTTCTCGGCATGAAAATCGGCGAACAAACGGCGCTCGCCTTTATGGTCATGCCAGATATTCTCTTCCCTGAAAAAATCCGCATCGGCCGCAACTGCGTCATCGGCTACAACACGACGATTCTCGCTCACGAATATTTGGTTGACGAATACCGCCTCGGCGATGTGGTGATCGGCGATGAGGTGATGATCGGCGCGAACTCGACCATTTTGCCTGGTGTGGTGATCGGCGACCGCGCCGTGGTCGCCGCCGGCACCGTCGTCCATCAAGACGTCCCGCCCGGGGCGATGGCCGCGGGTTGCCCGATGCGCATCGTCCGCCGGAATGAACCGCCTTCCAATTGAATGGGGGCGAGGTTTTGTTTGGAAAAATGAAGATTTCCAGAAAAAGTGATAAAAAGATTGGAACACAAAAAACATTTATAATGCGACTGATGAAGATCGTCTGACGGGCGTAGGTTTTCTATATAGGTGCAATTTGAATCTTTAACATTTGTAGTTTTTACAGAGCGATTGGATCGACTGTCGGGCGAGCGAACAATGCCGCTTCCGGAACCATGTATGGGGCTGCGAAGCGGGTGATTGTTCGGTCACCGCCAGTCGAAAAGTGGATAAGCGACTTTTCCGTCAATGATATGTTAAACTTTTTCGTTGCATGTATATAAATAAGTACTCTACTTTTTTAGGTATTTATTCTATTATTGTGGATAATCGCCTATGCGACATGGAACGAAATGGACAAGCGCTTCCTTTTTTGAAGCGATCTTGTCCGTTTTGTTATTTATAAAGCATTCCCCCCTTGACGCTGTGGCCGCAAAGGAGTAAACTACTAATAACTTCACTTCTCTACCATATTAGCAAACTAAAGCATCTCGATAAAGGGCGTGGGGACATGGCAAAAAAGCTGTTCATGTTTGAAAAACCGTTAGGCATGCGCGATACGCTGCCGTTTTTATATGAGTTGAAAAAACAAGTGCGTTCGGTGATGGCGGAAGAAATTGAACGCTGGGGGTACGAGTTTATCGAAACGCCGACGCTTGAGTATTATGAAACGGTCGGGGCGGCGTCGGCGATTGCCGATCATCGGCTGTTTAAGCTCCTCGATCAGCAAGGGCATACGCTCGTATTGCGGCCCGATATGACGGCGCCGATCGCCCGGGTGGCGGCGTCGCGGTTGTATGACGACGGCAATCCGCTCCGGCTGGCGTACAACGCCAATGTGTTCCGCGCCCAGCAGCGCGAAGGCGGGCGGCCGGCGGAGTTTGAACAGATCGGTGTGGAGTTGATCGGCGACGGCACGGTGACGGCCGACGCCGAGGTGATCAGTTTAATGGTCGCCCTGCTGAAGCGGACGGGACTCGGGCGGTTTTCGGTGGCGGTCGGCCATATCGGTTATGTCAATGCTCTGTTTTTGGAGATTTTAGGGAATGAGGAGCGGGCGAGTGTATTGCGCCGTTTTTTATATGAGAAAAATTACGTCGGCTACCGTGAACATGTGAAGTCGTGGCCGCTTTCGTCGATCGATCAAAAGCGGCTGTTGGACCTTCTTTCCTTGCGCGGTGGAACGGACGTGATTGAACAGGCGAAAACGCTCGTCACAAGCGAGAAGGGGCGGCGGGCGGCCGATGAGCTGGCGGTGCTCATGGCGGTGCTTCGGACGTACGGAGTGGCCGAGGCGGTGAAGCTCGATATGGCGCTTGTCAGCCATATGAGCTATTACACTGGCATTTTGTTTGAAGTGTACGCCGAGCAAGTGGGATTCCCGATCGGCAACGGCGGGCGGTATGATGATTTATTGGCGAAGTTCTCGCGCCCGGCGCCGGCGACGGGGTTTGGGTTGCGCGTCGATCGGTTGATTGAGGCGATTGGGGAAACGGATGTGCGCGATGACATCGAGTGCATCGTGTTCAGCCAAGAGCGGCTGGCGGAAGCGGTGGAATTGGCCGAAGCGAAACGGGCGGAAGGCAAGCGCGTCGTCTTGCAGCACATTGCCGGCATTCGTGATATTGACGCCTACAGCCAGCGCTACCGGTCGATCGTGTATTTGCTTGGCCGCAGCGGGCGCGATGGGCAGTGAACATAACAGAGAAGGCGCCGCCGGTTGGTCATCGACGCTGTTGAAAACGGCAGCGATTGGCGGGACAGAGCGGATGCGAAGAACGGACGGGAAAGGCTGCCCATGGCGGTGGAGAGCATGCGGTGTACTCAAGGCCCAGCGCCGCATTTGACATGATGAGGAGCAAGGAGGAAGAATGATGCTGACGATTGCCATGCCAAAAGGGCGCATTTTTGAAGAGGCGGTCGAGTTGCTGCGGCGGGCGGATTATGCGCTGCCGCCGGAATTTACCGAGTCGCGCAAGCTCGTCATTGATGTGCCAGAGGAAAACATGCGCTTTATTTTGGCGAAACCGATGGATGTCGTCACCTATGTCGAGCATGGGGTCGCGGATTTGGGCATTGCCGGCAAGGACGTGCTGATGGAAGAAGAACGGGATGTGTACGAACTGCTCGATTTGCACATCAGCCGCTGCCATTTGGCGGTCGCCGGGCTGCCCGGCGCCAAGATGAACGAAATCGCACCAAGGGTGGCGACGAAATACCCGAACATCGCGTCAACGTATTTTCGCGAGCAAGGCGAGCAAGTCGAAATCATCCGCCTGAACGGATCCATTGAACTCGCCCCGCTGATCGGCCTTGCCGACCGGATCGTGGACATCGTTTCCACGGGGCGGACGCTCAGAGAAAACGGGCTTGTCGAACTTGAACGGATCGCCGAGGTGACGTCGCGCCTGATTGTCAACCCGGCGAGCTACCGGCTAAACGGCGGGGACATTGAACGGTTGGTCGACCGATTGGCGGCGGTCATTCCCCAGCCGTAGGAAAAAAGGTGTGACAGAGCGGAAATGGGCGGTTTCCGAAGAATGGGTTGGTGGAGATTCGGGAATGGCGGAGCGGCGTTGACAACGCCGTTGGAAAATAGCATATAGATGCAACGAAGAACTTTAACATATCCTTGACGGAAAAGCGGTTTGTCCATTTTCGACTGACGGAGGATCGAACAACCGCCTGCTTCACAGACCCATATATGGGTCTTTAAGCGGCGTTGTTCGGTCGCCCGACAGTCGATCAAATACTCGGTAAAAGCTGCAAATGGTAAAGCTTCAAATTGCATCGATACAGATTGCCAATGGACGAAAACCGATGGACGTCACAGAAAGGGGAGCGAACGATGAAAATCGAACGGATCCGAGGCGGCGTCTCGCTGCGGCGCACGATTGAAAGCGGAACGGAGGAGCAGCGGCGCGCGGTGCTTGATATCATCGCCAATGTGCGCGACCGCGGCGATGCGGCGCTGAAAGAATATACGGAACGGTTTGACGGCGTCAAGCTGGATTCGCTCAAGGTGACGGAAGAGGAAATGAAGCGCGCGCATGCGGCGATGGACGCGGAGATGCTGGAGATCATTCGCCAAGCGGCGGCCAACATTCGCGACTACCACAAACGGCAAAAGCGCGAATCATGGTGGATGACGAAAGAAGACGGCACGATTCTCGGACAAAAGGTGACGCCGCTCGATGCGGTCGGGTTGTACGTGCCAGGCGGGACGGCCGCTTATCCGTCGTCTGTGCTGATGAACGTTATTCCCGCACAAGTGGCGGGGGTGAAACGGATTGTCATCACCTCGCCGCCAAACAAAGACGGCACGCTCCCGGCTGGGGTGCTGGCCGCCGCCTATGAACTCGGCGTGACGGAAATTTACAAAGTCGGCGGCGCGCAGGCGATCGCCGCGCTTGCTTATGGGACGGAAACGATCCGGCCGGTTGACAAAATTTTCGGGCCGGGCAATATTTATGTGGCATTGGCGAAGCGGGAAGTGTTCGGGCATGTGGCGATCGACATGATCGCGGGGCCGAGCGAAATTGTCGTGCTGGCGGATGAAACGGCCCGACCGGATGAGATTGCGGCGGATTTGTTGTCGCAAGCCGAGCATGACGTGCGGGCGTCGGCCATTTTGGTGACGCCGTCGATGAAATTGGCGCTGGCGGTGGCGAGCGAAGTCGAACGGCAGCTGGAAACGCTGCCGCGCCGCGACATTGCCCAAGCGGCGCTCGAGAACTACGGCGCCATTTACGTCACCGAGACGCTTGAGGAAGCGGTGGATGTCGTGAACGAACTGGCGCCGGAGCATTTGGAAGTGATGACGGCAGAACCGCTCGCGCTTTTCGGCCGGCTCCGCCATGCGGGAGCGATGTTTTTCGGCCGCTTCAGCTCCGAGCCGGTCGGCGACTATTTCGCCGGGCCGAACCACGTGCTGCCAACCAACGGCACGGCCAGATTCTCAAGCGGCTTGAGCGTTGACGAGTTTGTGAAAAAATCAAGCGTGATTGTTTACAGTGAAACCGCATTGAAACAACATGGCGACAAAATCGCCGCCTTTGCCCGCCTCGAGGGGCTGGAGGCGCACGCGCGCGCCATTGAGGTGCGGCTCGAGAAAGGGGAATGAATGATGGCAAGGGAAGCGATGATCGCAAGAACGACGAACGAGACGAGCATTCAGTTATCGTTTTCGTTGGATGGCGAAGGGAAGGCGGAACTGGAAACGGGCGTGCCGTTTTTAACCCATATGCTCGATTTGTTCGCCAAGCACGGCCAGTTCGATTTGCACATTGAGGCCAAAGGCGACACGCATATTGACGACCACCATACGACGGAAGACATCGGCATTTGCCTCGGGCAGGCGATCAAGGAAGCGCTCGGCGACAAAAAAGGAATCAAGCGGTACGGCAACGCGTTTGTGCCGATGGATGACGCCTTGGCGCAAGTTGTGATCGACTTGAGCAATCGCCCGCATTTTGAGTTTCGCGGCGAGTTTCCGGCAGCGAAAGTCGGCGCGTTTGATGTCGAACTCGTGCATGAGTTTTTATGGAAACTGGCGCTTGAAGCGCGGATGAACTTGCATGTCATCGTCCATTACGGGCGCAATACGCACCATATGATCGAAGCGGTGTTTAAGGCGCTCGGGCGGGCGCTCGATGAAGCAACGATGATCGACCCGCGCGTCAAAGGCGTTCCGTCGACAAAAGGGATGCTGTAGCCGATGGAGTGGGGCGCCCCCCGTGGGGAAAGAGTTCCGCAGGCGCAGGAAAGGCGGTCGGATCGAGGCAGCGCTTCCTGCGGGAAAAGCTCCATGGATGCAGGAAAGGCGACCGGATGCCAAGGAGAGGTTTGCACATGGAAGGAGCGCCGTAAAAAAGCATGCCGCCATACCGTTGTTCATTGAACAAGGGGATGGGCATGGATCAGGGAAGAAAGGAATGGGATGACGATGATCGGGATCATCGACTATGGCATGGGCAACTTATACAGCGTCAGCAAAGCGCTCGAGCGGCTCGGCTGTCCGTATGTCCTAAGCGGCGACAAAGAGGAGCTCGAGCAGGCGCGCGGGCTGATTTTGCCCGGTGTCGGCTCGTTTCGCGATGCGATGCACATTTTAAATGAGACAGGCCTAGCTGCTTTCATCCGTTCGGCGGTTGAAAACGGCACGCCGCTGCTCGGCATTTGTTTAGGGATGCAGCTGTTGTTTGACGAAAGCGAAGAAAACGGGCCGACAAAAGGGCTTGGCTTGCTTCGCGGCCGCGTCGTCCGCTTTCCGGGCGTCACGAAAACCGGCGAGCCATACAAAGTGCCGCACATGGGCTGGAACCGGCTCCGCTTTCATCGTCCGTCGCCGCTCCTTCGTGGCGTCGAGGAAGGGCATGTCTATTTTGTCCATTCGTATTATGTCATTCCAGGGGATGAGGACGTCGTGCTCGCGAGCAGTGAATATGACGTTGATGTTCCGGCGGTCGTCGGGCGCGGCTGTGTGTTTGGCACACAGTTTCATCCGGAAAAAAGCGGTGCGGTCGGCATGAGCATCTTGAACAATTATGTCGGCATCGCCACGGGAAGGGGGAACGGCTGATGGCGGCGTTTACGATTTATCCGGCGATCGATATGCGCGGCGGCAAGTGCGTCCGCCTGCTGCAAGGCGATTACAACAAAGAAACGGTGTACGGCGATTCGCCGGTCGCGATGGCCGAGCAATTCGCCGCTCAAGGGGCGGAGTGGATTCATATGGTCGATTTGGACGGAGCGAAAGAAGGGCGCCGCGTCAACGACCGGTTTGTCATTGAAGCGGCCCGTCGTCTTTCCGTCCATGTGCAAGTGGGCGGCGGCATCCGGACGGAAGAGGATATCGTGCATTATTTAGAAAATGGGGTCGCCCGCGTCATTTTAGGAAGTGCGGCCATTTCCGACCCGCCGTTTGTGAAAAAGATGCTCCAAAAATACGGCCGCCGCATCGTGATTGGCATTGACGCCCGCGACGGCTTCGTGGCGACGGAAGGGTGGCTTGCGACGTCGAACGTCAAGGCGGAAGAGCTCGGGCGGATGCTCGCTGAGGCGGGGGCGGAGACGTTTATTTTCACCGATATTGCGACCGATGGCACGCTGTCGGGCCCGAACATCGCCGCCGCGGTCCGGTTGGCCGAGGCGACGGGAAAAGAAGTGATCGCTTCTGGCGGCGTCAGCTCGCTTGACGATTTGCGCGCGCTCTGCCAATATGCTGGACAAGGCATCGGCGGCGCGATCGTCGGCAAGGCGCTTTATACGAATCAGTTTACGCTCGCGGAAGCGCTCAAGGCGGTGAACGAGCGATGATCACGAAGCGCATCATCCCGTGCCTCGATGTGAAAGACGGGCGCGTCGTCAAAGGAGTGCAATTTGTCCAGCTGCGCGATGCCGGCGATCCGGTGGAGCTCGCGAAGGCGTACGATGAGCAAGGGGCGGACGAGCTCGTGTTTTTGGACATTTCCGCTTCCCATGAAGGGCGGAAAACGATGGTCGATGTCGTCGAGCGCGTCGCCGCCCAGCTAGCGATTCCGTTTACGGTCGGCGGCGGCATCCACTCGCTTGAGGATATGAAGCGGATGCTTCGCGCCGGGGCCGACAAAGTGTCGCTCAACACCGCCGCGGTGCTCCATCCGACCTTGATCACCGAAGGGGCGGACTTTTTCGGCTCGCAATGCATCGTCGTCGCCATTGACGCGAAATACGATGAAACGCTTGGTTCATGGCGCGTCTATACGCACGGCGGCCGCAACGCCACGAACTGGGAAGTCGTCGCTTGGGCGCAGGAAGCGGTCCGTCTTGGCGCCGGGGAGATTTTGCTGACGAGCATGGACGCGGACGGCGGCAAAAACGGTTTTGATATTGAGTTGACGCGGCGGGTGAGCGAAGCGGTCCCGGTTCCGGTCATCGCCTCGGGCGGCGCCGGCAAGGCGGAGCATTTCCTCGAAGCGTTCGAAAAAGGGAAAGCAGACGCGGCGCTCGCGGCATCGATTTTCCATTACAAAGAAACGTCAGTCGGACAAGTGAAAGCGTACTTGAAAGAAAAAGGGGTGAACGTGCGATGACGGCGGACATTCGCTTTGATGAAAAAGGGCTTGTACCTGCCATCGTCCAAGATGCGCAAAGCAAGGAAGTGCTCACGCTTGCCTATATGAACAAAGAGTCGCTTAAAAAAACGCTGGAGACCGGAGAAACATGGTTTTACAGCCGCTCGCGCCAAGAACTATGGCATAAAGGGGCGACATCTGGAAACGAGCAGCGCGTTGTCGACATCCGCTACGACTGCGACGCCGACGCTCTGCTCGTTCTCGTCGAGCCGGCCGGCCCGGCTTGCCATACCGGGTCGTATTCCTGTTTTTCCCGCTCGCTGGACGGCGCGGCGCGCACGCCGGCGGCCGACCGGTTTGCCATTTTGAACGAGTTGGAACAGATCATCGCCCAGCGCGACGCCGAACGGCCGGAAGGGTCGTACACGACGTACTTGTTTGAAAAAGGCGTCGATAAAATTTTGAAGAAAGTCGGCGAAGAAGCGGCGGAAGTCATCATCGCGGCGAAAAACCGGAGCCATGACGAATTGAAATGGGAAGCGGCCGACTTGTTGTACCATTTGCTTGTGCTGTTGCGCGAACAAAAGCTGCCGCTTGACGCGGTGCTTGCGACGCTTGCCGAGCGGCACGCGCAAAAGGTGGAAGCGAGCGACAAAAAATAACAAGATGGTTAGGTGAGAAAAAGGAACGTCTGCCATCGCGCCGGCGTTCCTTTTTTGCACGGAAAAACCGCATTCCTAAAGTTTCTTGCTTGTTTTCGCCGCCGATATGGTATACTGTTGTTCGACGAATTTTACGGACGACGGAGGACAGAATGGGAAAACAACTGAAGCGATCATCACGAAAAGCGACGATTGTACCGTTCATCCAAAGCGGAGATTACTTTTTTAAAAAAGGAATGAAAGCATACGACCGAGGCGATTTGGAAAAGGCGAGGAAATATTTTGAGCGCGCCGTCCGTTTGGATGAGCGCGACGCCTCATTCGCCTTGCAGCTTGCCCTTGTGCTGTCGGAGCTTGGTGAATATCAATTTTCCAATCAATGGCTGTTCAAAATTATCCATGATTTGGACGAAACGATGTACGACTGTTTGTATTTTTTGGCGAACAATTTCGCCTGCCTCGGCTTGTTTCGTGAAGCAAGGCAATACGCGGAACGTTATTTGGCGCATGAGCCGGCCGGAGAGTTTGCCGACGATGCTGCTGACTTGCTTGAGCTGCTTCGGCTCGATGGCTCGGAATGGACGGAAGAAGAGGAGCAGCTGATGGTGCTGGAGGATCGGGCCCGCCGTTTGCTTGAGGAGGAGCGGTTTGCGGAAGCGATTGAAGCGCTTGAAGCGCTCGTCGTGCGCTATCCGGACGTTTGGTCGGCGCATAACAATTTGGCGCTTGCTTATTTTTACAGCGGCGATGTCGACAAAGCGAAACAGAAAGTGCGTGAAGTGCTCAAACGCGATCCCGGCAATTTGCATGCGCTTTGCAACGCGCTTGTCTTCGCCTATTACTTGCGTGAGGAAGAACAGGCGGCCGCGCTTTGCGAGACGCTGGCCGGTTTGTATCCGTTTTTTCGCGAGCATCAATACAAGCTCGGGGCGACATTCGCGCTTGTTGGGCGGTTCGATTTGGCGTTCCGTTGGCTGCACCGTTTGTATAAACAAGGCTTTGGCGGTGATGGGCCATTTTATTATTGGCTCGCTTGCGCTGCCTACTATACTGGCCATGAGCCGCTCGCTCGGCAAATGTGGGAGGTGCTTGCCACCCTCCATCCCGAAAAACGGGGTGAGGAGCCGTGGGCCGTTTCAGCGCCGGTGGATGAGGCGCTTATCCGCTTGATGGCTTGGCTGGAGGGCGACGAGCTGGCCGACCGTCTGTACGGATTGTACTTGTTCAGCCGCTCGCCGCAGGCGAAAGAGCCATCGATGTCGCTTGCGGTATGCCGCCTCTTGCCGTCCGATCCCCGTCTGCGCCCGTTTATCGACTGCTTTTTGTTCGGCTTAACCGACGGCCCGTCCGCTTGGGCGGCGAACATCGGCCGCATGGTCGATGCGCTTTCGGCGCATAATGAGGAAAAGGAAGCGCTCTGCCGCTTCGCCTTCGCGATGGTCGTCCATCCGTCGGCTGATCGCGAGCCATTTGCGAACGGAGCCGCGTGGGCGGCGGCGATCGAATACATGTGGCGCCGACAGCAAGGAGAGCGTGTGACGCAAAGAGAGATGGCGGCCAAATACGGCGTGTCGGCGTCGACGGTGCAAAAATACGTGCAAAAAGCGCGCCGGCTCTATACATGAGCAAATCAATAGACAGGGCGAATCGACTTCTATACGATGAAAATGGAATGATTCTCAAGCGAGGGAGTGGACGGTGTGGCAGACGAAAAAATTTACGATGTCATTATTGCCGGAGCCGGGCCGGCTGGGCTGACGGCGGCTGTCTATACATCGCGCGCCAATTTGTCGACGCTGATGATCGAGCGCGGCGTTCCGGGCGGGCAGATGGTCAACACTGAGGAAGTCGAGAACTATCCCGGCTTTGAAACGATTTTAGGCCCGGAATTGGCGGCGAAAATGTTTGAGCATGCGAAAAAATTCGGCGCGGAGTACGCATACGGCGATGTGAAAGAAATCATCGACGGCGAGGCGTACAAAACGGTCATCGTCGGCGATAAAGAGTACAAGGCCCGCGCGGTCATCATCGCCACCGGAGCGGAATATAAAAAACTCGGTGTACCGGGTGAAGCGGAGCTCGGCGGCCGCGGCGTTTCGTACTGTGCGGTGTGCGACGGGGCGTTTTTCAAAGGAAAAGATTTGGTCGTCGTGGGTGGGGGCGACTCGGCGGTCGAAGAGGGCGTTTATTTGACGCGGTTTGCCAATAAAGTGACGATCGTTCACCGCCGCGACAAGCTGCGGGCGCAAAAAATTTTGCAAGACCGGGCGTTCGCCAATGAAAAAATTGATTTCATCTGGAACCATACGGTGAAACAAATCAACGAAAAGGACGGAAAAGTCGGCAGCGTGACGCTTGTGCATACGCAAACAGGCGAGGAACGCGAATTTCCGTGCGACGGCGTTTTCATTTACATCGGGATGGTGCCGCTCTCGAAGCCGTTTGCCAATCTTGGCATCACGAATGAAAACGGCTATATCGTCACGAACGAAAAGATGGAGACGAAAGTGCCGGGCATTTTCGCCGCCGGTGATGTGCGGGAAAAAACGCTCCGGCAAATCGTGACGGCTACCGGCGACGGCAGCATCGCCGCGCAAAGCGCCCAGCATTACGTTGAGGAACTGAAAGAAAAGCTCAATAAGCAAGGGGTCAGCTGATCCGGTAACCAAATCGCAATCAAATCGTAATGGTTATTTAACCCAGATGTAACACGGGCGCAACACATTTGTCGTATGCTATAAGTAAGTAATTGACCCCCTTTTATATAGATCCTTTTTGGCGCGGGCGTTTGTCCGCGTCTCTTTTTTCTTTGCCTGCGCGCTTGCATCCTGCCGCCCCGCTCGAAACGGCGGGGGATGGCGTCTTTCGGCTGGAAGCGGAATGTTGGGCCCCCGAGGTTTTTGCAGACGGGAAGCGGACGGTTTCCAGCGGTTTGAAGGTGGAGCGGCCTAACTATTTATGGTAAAATAAAGATGATTATGTGCGTGTTTGCGGATGGTTGGGGTGAACGAATTGCAACGGGTGACAAACTGCGTATTATATAAAGACGGCCAAGTGCTGCTTTTGCAAAAGCCGAGGCGCGGCTGGTGGGTCGCTCCGGGCGGGAAAATGGAGCCCGGCGAGACGGTGCGTGAAGCATGCATTCGTGAATACCGGGAAGAGACGGGCATTTATTTGAAAAATCCAGAGCTGAAAGGCGTCTTTACGATCGTGATGAAAAATGGGAATGAAACGGTGTCGGAGTGGATGATGTTTACGTTTTTCGCCGACGACTTCATTGGTGAAAACGTGCCGTCTTCCGAAGAAGGGACGCTTGCTTGGCATCAGGTGGAGACGCTTTCGACGCTGCCGATGGCCCCTGGAGACTATCATATTTTGGATTACGCCTTGAAAGGCAAAGGGGTCATGTACGGGGTGTTTGTCTATACAGAGGAATTCGAGCTGCTTTCATATCGGCTCGATCCGAGCTGATGGAGAGGAGGGGCGGAGATGGGACAAAACGGGGCGCTGCAGCCGATTCAGCTCGTCATCATCACCGGTATGTCCGGCGCGGGAAAGACGGTGGCGATTCAAAGCTTCGAAGACCTCGGCTTTTTTTGTATTGACAACTTGCCGCCGACGCTACTGCCGAAATTTTTGGAGCTCGTCAAAGAATCCGGGAATAAAATGAACAAAGTCGCCCTTGTCATGGATTTGCGCAGCCGCGACTTTTTCGATCATTTGTTCGCCGCGCTCGATGAGCTGGCTGAGCAAGCGTGGGTCATCCCACAGGTGTTGTTCTTGGACGCCCAAGATTCGACGTTGGTGGCCCGCTACAAAGAAACGCGGCGGACGCATCCGCTTGCGCCGAACGAGCCCCCGCTTGAAGGAATCCGTTTGGAGCGGAAGCTGCTCGAAGAACTGAAAGGGCGGGCGCAGATCATTTACGATACGACGGGGCTCAAGCCGCGCGAGCTGCGGGAGAAAATCATCCGCCAGTTCTCATCGCACGCTCAATCCGGGTTTACCATCAACGTCATGTCGTTTGGGTTTAAGTACGGCATTCCAATTGATGCAGATTTGGTGTTTGACGTCCGCTTTTTGCCGAACCCGCATTACATTGAACATATGCGTCCGAAAACCGGGTTGGATGACGACGTATCGTCCTACGTGCTCAAGTGGGGGGAAACGCAAAAGTTTTTGGAAAAGCTCATTGACTTGTTGTCGTTTATGCTGCCGTATTACCAGCGCGAAGGAAAAAGCCAGCTGGTGATCGCCATCGGCTGCACGGGCGGGCAGCACCGTTCGGTGGCGCTCGCAGAATATATCGCCCGCCATTTTTCAGATGATTATAAAACGGTTGTCTCGCACCGGGACATGGAGAGGAGAAAGGACATACACCGATGAGAAACGAACGAGCAGCGAAA
Organism: Geobacillus sp. CCR; assembly: GCF_052906625.1. Taxonomy (NCBI): domain Bacteria; kingdom Bacillati; phylum Bacillota; class Bacilli; order Caryophanales; family Anoxybacillaceae; genus Geobacillus; species Geobacillus sp. CCR. The sequence goes on from NZ_JBREBQ010000003.1 coordinate 127,679, forward strand.
CTGGTCGTCATCGGCGGCGGCACCGGGCTTCCCGTCCTGCTGAGGGGGCTGAAGCAGCATGAATTGGATTTGACCGCCATTGTCACCGTCGCCGATGATGGAGGGAGTTCCGGGCGGCTGCGCGATGAGCTGCACATTCCGCCGCCCGGGGATGTCCGCAACGTATTGGCCGCGCTGTCTGACGTCGAACCGCTCATTGTCGAGCTGTTCCAGCACCGTTTTCAAAACGGCAACGGCTTATCCGGCCATTCGCTCGGCAATTTGATTTTGGCGGCGCTCACATCGATCACCGGCGACTTTGTGAAAGCAATCCGTGAGATGAGCAAAGTGTTGAACGTGCGCGGCCAGGTGCTGCCGGCAGCGAACAAGAGCGTCGTTTTGCACGCGGAGATGGAAGACGGTTCCATCATCTCTGGCGAGTCAAAAATCCCGAGTGCGGGAAAAAAAATTAAGAGGGTGTTTTTAACGCCGGAAGACATTGAGCCGCTGCCGGAGACGGTTGATGCCATCCGCCGCGCCGATTTGATTGTCATCGGGCCGGGCAGCCTATACACAAGCATCTTGCCGAATTTGCTCGTGCCGAAAATCGGGCAGGAAGTATGCAAGGCGAAGGCGAAAAAAGTATATATATGCAACATTATGACTCAGGCCGGCGAGACGCCGCACTATACGGTGAGCGACCATGTGGAGGCGCTTCATGCTCATCTTGGCGGCCCGTTTTTGGACGCGGTGATCATCAACAGCGGAGCGATCCCGGAAGCGATCCGCCGCCGCTACGAGGCGGAGCGGGCCGAGCCGGTGCGTGACGACAGCAGCGGGCTTTCGTTGCAAGTCATCCGCGACGATATTGTCACGTACGAGGATGGGGTCATTCGCCATAATACGGCGAAAGTCGCCGCCCTTCTTCTCGGGCTTCTCCCTCACCGTTAAAGGCGGGACCCGAGTAGGCCGCAAAGCGCCATTATGGGCGGTGATGCTCCCGATGGCCGCGCCGAAAGTCAGGCACCTCCAACCGGCCGGATGCGGGGAACGAATGGAGGTGGAGCGATCGTGTCTTTTGCATCGGAAACGAAAAAGGAATTGACCCATTTAGAGGTGAAGCCTTGCTGCTTGCGCGCGGAGCTGTCGGCGCTTTTGCGCATGAACGGTTCACTGTCGTTTTCCGGCGGGCGAATGGCCATCGATGTCCAGACGGAAAATGCGGCGATCGCTCGGCGCATTTATACGTTATTGAAAAAGGGCTACGATGTCGCCGTCGAGCTGTTTGTCCGCAAGAAAATGCGCTTGAAAAAAAACAACGTCTACATCGTCCGCGTGACCGACGGTGCGGCTTCTTTGCTTCGTGAACTTCACATTGTCAACGGCGATTTTTCGCTCATCCATGACATTTCCCCGGAGCTCGTCAAGAAAAAATGCTGCAAGCGCTCGTATTTGCGCGGCGCGTTTTTGGCCGGCGGTTCGGTCAACAACCCGGAGACGTCGTCCTACCATTTGGAGATTTTTTCGCTGTATGAGGAGCATAACCGGGCGTTATGCGAATTGATGAACAGCCACTTTTTTTTAAATGCGAAAACGTTGGAACGGAAAAAGGGGTTTATTACGTATTTAAAAGAGGCGGAAAAAATCGCCGAGTTTTTGAACATCATCGGCGCCCATCAAGCGCTGCTCCGCTTTGAGGACATTCGCATCGTCCGCGATATGCGCAACTCGGTCAACCGGCTTGTCAATTGCGAAACCGCCAATTTGAACAAAACGATCGGCGCTGCGCTTCGCCAGGTGGAGAACATCCGCTACATCGACGAGACGATCGGCCTTGATTCACTGCCGGCCAAGCTGCGGGAAATCGCGAAACTTCGCATCGAGCATCAAGACGTGACGCTGAAAGAGCTCGGCGAGATGGTTGCCGGTGGAAAAATCAGCAAATCCGGCATCAACCACCGGCTGCGCAAAATTGATGAGATCGCGGAGCGGCTGCGGGCTGGAAAGCCGGTCGATTTCCATAAATCGCTGTAAAGGGGAGATGGAGAATGGTGGAAAAACAAGTGGAAGTGAAATTAAAAACCGGGCTGCAGGCGCGCCCGGCGGCGTTGTTCGTCCAAGAAGCGAACCGTTTTTCCGCTGATGTGTTTTTGGAAAAAGACGGAAAACGGGTCAACGCGAAAAGCATTATGGGCTTGATGAGCCTCGCCATCGGCCATGGAGCGGTGATCACGCTCATTGCCGACGGTCCGGATGAGCAAGAAGCGATCGAAAAGCTCGCCGCCTATGTGCAAAAGGAAAAGTAAAGCAGCGTGTGGGGCTGGCGGGGAAAGGAATGGAAAAGGCTGCTCCGTTTTTGTCGGAAGCAGCCTTTTTTCGTCAATGTCGGTGCAGGCGCAGCTCTATAGCGGTTCTACCAACGTGTGCATGCCTTATTTTTCATCAGCGCGCGTCAGCACGCGGTCAATGATGCCGTATTCCATCGCTTTTTGCGCGGTCATAAAGTTGTCGCGGTCCGTATCGCGCTCGATCACTTCGATCGGCTGGCCGGTGTTTTCCGATAAAATGCGGTTCAATTTGTCGCGCAAGAACAAAATGCGCTTCGCTGCGATTTCGATTTCCGTCGCTTGCCCTTGGGCGCCGCCGAGCGGTTGGTGGATCATGATTTCACTGTTTGGCAAGGCGAACCGTTTCCCTTTCGCACCGGCGGCAAGCAAAAACGCCCCCATGGAAGCGGCCATGCCGATGCAAATTGTCGATACGTCCGGTTTGATGAACTGCATCGTGTCGTAAATCGCCAGGCCAGCTGTGATCGAGCCGCCCGGGCTGTTGATGTACAAGGAAATATCTTTGTCCGGGTCTTCCGCCGCCAAAAACAACAGCTGCGACACGATCGAGTTGGCCACTTGGTCGTCGATCGGGCTGCCAAGGAACACGATTCGGTCTTTCAATAAGCGCGAATAAATGTCGTACGCCCGCTCCCCGCGGTTCGTCTGTTCGATGACAGTCGGAATCAAATACATCAAAAACGCCTCCTTTTCCATCCTAATGGATCAATATGTACGCCTTAATCATACACGAATGGTCAATGAAGGTCAAACAAAACGACCTTCCCCATTCTTTATAACATATTCGCGGCTGGCGGCAAACATCCCTTTTTTCATCATAACCGCTTTTTCGTTTTTTTAACCTGTTGCCCCGTTGATGGGGGAAGGAACAAAGGTGCAATTTTTCCTGCTTTTGATGGCATTTTTCCTCTTGCATTTTTGCGCGATCCTGCTATAATAGAACATGCGACGGAACGAAATAGAGAAATCATGAACTTCCATGCCCTCGTAGTGTAGTGGATAGCACGAGAGATTCCGGTTCTCTTAGCGTGGGTTCGAATCCTGCCGAGGGCGCTACTTGTATCCGACCTGTTCGGATCGGAATTCCTAAACTCCTTGATACGACCGCGTTTGCGGTCGTTTTTCATTTTTTGGGAATCCCGAAAAAAACGATAGAATCCGAAAAAATTTTGCACGAATTTTGCACGGCTATTTGGTACGATCCAGTTCCGCCATCGCGAGATCGACCTGCCGGGATTCTTTTTGTTCCATCTCATCTAAAATATGCGAGTACGTTTGCAGAGTAGTGACAATATGGCGGAACAGGAAACGAGTTTGGAGCAGCTGGCTTCGATTCGGTTTCGCCAACCGTCGATCACGATTCGGACTTTGTCCGCAGACAAAGCGTATGGCGCCACGGAGTATCTGGAAGCGCTCTTTCTTCATCCAGACTACAGTTTTTTGTTTTTTGTCGTGTAAATGCCACTAATAAGTGAAAGGTGCAAACCGAATCCTCCTTCCGTTGCGTCACCCGATTGGGCGGCGCTGTAGGTGAGGTGATACACGTGTAGAAGTTGCACGAGGTATTGAACGATAACAAAAGCTAAACCACATGAAGAAAAAGGACGGAATGACCTGGGGCGACTGGATGGAGATCATGGGGTCCGGCGCGATACGTATAAACGAGTGCGCGGGGCGGTGAGGAGGAAATGGGAAGGAATAAAGACCCTTAGGTTAAAAAACATATACTTGGTATATGGTTGTAATCCTGCCGAGGCAAAACAGCCGCCTAGGCGGCTGTTTTTCTTTTAGATCAGCAGCGGACGCGCCGCTTTCCTCGAGAGGGTTCCCAAATCAAGGGCTCGGGCGGGGCATTGGGTTTTTTCGTCTGAACAGGCGCCGGTTCGGGCGGTCGCCAAGGCCGCTTTCCGCCGTCAAAAATTTCTCCTACCCCCTCCCGCTCCCGTTGTGTACAATAAAAGAAAGGGAGGCGTGACGATGAGGGCGGAGTTATGGCAAGAGCAGCGGCTGCAGTTGTCGCTGACAAAGGAACTGGTGCAGGCGATTGAACTGTTGCAATATTCCGCAGTGGATTTGGAAGCGTTTTTATATGAACAGTCGCTGGAAAACCCGTTTTTGGAAATTCGCCGCACCCGGGTGCGGCAACGGCCAAGCCGGACAGAAAGAGACCAAAAGCAATGGCTCGAGAACATTGGCGCCCGCGCAGAGACACTTGTTGGCCATTTGCTTTCTCAGCTGCCTGCGTTGAAGCTGGCCGATCGGGAAGAGCGCATCGTCCGTTATCTCATTGCCTCGCTCGATGAGGATGGCTATTTGCGCGTGCCGCTTGCCGAGCTGGCGGCGCGGTTTTCCGCATCGGAACAAGAGATGGAACGGGGGCTGCGCCTTGTGCAGTCGCTCGACCCGCCGGGAGTCGGCGCCCGCGATTTGGCGGAATGCCTCTTGCTGCAGCTTGAACGTCTTCCTGAGCGCGACGAGCTGGCGGAAACGATCGTCCGTTATCATTTTGTTCCTTTTGCGGAAAAGTCGTGGAAAACGCTGGCCAAGCAGCTTGGCGTCAGCCTTGGCGAACTGCAGCGCGTCTTCGAGCTCATTCGCACACTCGAGCCGCGGCCGGGCATTCACTATTCGAGCGAAACGCCGCCTTTGGTCGTGCCGGATGTCATCGTCACCCGCGGGGCGGATGGAGACTGGATGGCCGCCTATAATGATGACATCCATCCGGAGCTCGGATGGAATCGGGATTACGAGCGGCGCATCGCCGCATCCGGCGACCGGCATGCCGAACAGTTTATCAAAGAAAAATATCGGCAGTTTACATGGCTCGCGAAAAGTTTGGAGCAACGGAAACAGACGCTGCTCCATTTGACGGCCGTCATCATCGACCGCCAGCGCTCGTGTTTGGAGTTTGGGCTTTCGGCGCTCAAGCCGATGACGATGCGCGAGGTGGCCGAGGAGCTCGGCGTTCATGAATCGACGGTGAGCCGCGCGGTCCGGCATAAATATGTGCAAACGCCGTTTGGCACCGTGGAGCTGCGCCGCTTCTTTTCGAACGCCGCGACGGCCGCAGGAGATGAAGCGGCATCGTCCGCCCGCGTGAAAGCGATCATGGAGGCCCTTATTTCCGAGGAAGATCGGCGGGCGCCGCTGTCTGACCAACAGCTTGCTGATTTGCTTCGCGATCGATACGGCATCGCCATTTCGCGCCGCACGGTCGCCAAATACCGCGAGCAGCTGCGCATCCCGTCTTCGGCAAAGCGGAGGCAATATATCGGCCTGCCGTAACGGGCGGCCAATCGAAACGGCAACTGCTGTAGAAAGAGAGGAAGAAATGAATGCATATCCGATTGTATACGAAAACCAATTGCCCGCTCTGCGACAAAGCGAAAGCCGTTTTGACGGAACTGCTGGCGGACTATTCGTTTACGCTGGAAGAAATTGATATTTACAAAGATGATGAACTGCTGGAAAAATATCAGCTGATGATCCCGGTTGTGGAATTGGATGGCGAAGAAATCGGCTACGGAGCGATTGAAAAAGAAGCGGTGAGAAAACGGTTGCGGCGGGCGCAAAACAGTTGAACGGCTATCGTCCTCCTGCTATAATGAAAATGGCGCGGGAGGAATTTTTTATGGCACTGCGGGACATAATATGTCATACCGGGACATAAAATGTCCCTATATTCAATCGAGGAGAAAGGATCCATGCAGCCGTTATTGGAGGCACAAAAAAAATTATTGCCTGACTTGCTTGACGTTATGCAAAAACGATATCAAATTTTGCACTCTATTTCGCTTATGGCGCCGATCGGGCGGCGGGCGCTGGCGGCGAGCCTCGGCATGAGCGAGCGGGTTCTCCGGTCGGAAACAGAATTTTTGAAAGGACAAAACTTGCTTTCCGCCGATGTGTCGGGCATGCGGTTGACGGAGGAAGGCCAGGCGCTCCTTCATACGCTCAATGATTTGATGCGGGAAGCGCTCGGACTCAAAGAGCTGGAAGCCGCGCTGCAGGAACAGCTCGGCATTCCGCGGGTGATTGTCGTTGCCGGGGATAGCGACCGTTCCCCTTGGGTAAAAAAAGAAATGGGTAGAGCGTGTGTCGCCTGCATGAAGGAGCTGCTTGAGCCCGGGGACATCGTCGCCGTGGCCGGCGGAACGACGATGGCGGCGGTCGCGGAGATGATGACGCCGGATTCGAAGCTTCGCGATGTGTTGTTCGTGCCGGCGCGCGGCGGCCTTGGCGAAGATGTCGAGAATCAGGCGAACACGATTTGTGCGAAAATGGCGGAAAAAGCGATGGGCCGCTATCGGTTGCTGCACGTGCCTGACCAGCTGAGCGATGAAGCGTACGCGTCGCTTGTCGAAGAGCCGGCGGTGAAAGAAGTGCTTGAGCTCATCCAATCATGCCGCATGGTCGTCCATGGCATCGGTGAAGCGGTGACGATGGCCAAGCGGCGGAAGACGCCGCCTGTAGAGATGGAGAACATCATCGCCCGCCATGCGGTCGCCGAGGCGTTCGGCTACTATTTCAACGAGTACGGCGACGTCGTCCATAAAGTGAAAACAGTCGGCATTCAACTTGAACACCTCCCGCATGTCGAGCATGTCATCGCCGTCGCCGGAGGGGCGTCGAAGGCGAAAGCCATTCGCGCGTACATGAAACGGGCGCCGCACTCGCTATTGGTGACGGACGAAGGAGCCGCAAAAGCGTTCGTAGGGGAGTAATCTCCCTTGCTGATACAATCCAATCGCAAGGAGGAAAATAAGATGGCAGTCAAAGTGGGAATCAACGGATTTGGCCGCATCGGACGCAACGTCTTCCGCGCGGCATTGAAAAACCCGGACATTGAAGTGGTGGCGGTGAACGATTTAACCGATGCGAATACGCTTGCTCATTTGTTGAAGTACGACTCCGTCCATGGCCGTCTGGATGCCGAAGTGTCGGTGAACGGCAACAACTTGGTCGTCAACGGCAAAGAAATCATCGTCAAGGCGGAACGCGATCCGGCGAACTTGGCGTGGGGCGAGATCGGCGTTGACATCGTCGTTGAGTCGACCGGCCGCTTCACGAAACGCGAAGACGCCGCCAAACATTTGGAAGCGGGTGCGAAAAAAGTGATCATTTCCGCACCGGCGAAAGACGAGGATATTACGATCGTCATGGGCGTCAACCAAGACAAATACGATCCGAAAGCCCATCATGTCATCTCGAACGCTTCGTGCACGACGAACTGCTTGGCGCCGTTTGCCAAAGTGCTGCATGAAAAATTCGGCATCGTCCGCGGCATGATGACGACCGTTCACTCGTACACAAACGACCAACAAATTTTGGACTTGCCGCATAAAGATTTGCGCCGGGCTCGCGCGGCCGCGGAATCGATCATTCCGACGACGACCGGGGCGGCGAAAGCTGTTGCGCTTGTCTTGCCGGAACTGAAAGGCAAATTGAACGGCATGGCAATGCGTGTGCCGACGCCGAACGTATCCGTTGTTGACTTGGTGGCGGAATTGGAAAAAGAAGTGACGGTCGAAGAAGTGAATGCCGCGTTGAAAGCAGCAGCGGAAGGCGAGCTGAAAGGCATTTTGGCCTACAGCGAAGAACCGCTCGTGTCGCGCGACTACAACGGCAGCACCGCTTCGTCGACGATCGACGCGTTGTCGACAATGGTCATTGAAGGCAAAATGGTGAAAGTCGTTTCGTGGTATGACAACGAAACGGGCTATTCGCACCGCGTCGTCGACTTGGCCGCCTACATCGCCTCGAAAGGGCTGTAAAACCAGCTTGGCGTTGAGTTTTCCATCCGTTCAAGTCTATAATAGGGAAATGGAGGGGAGCGGGGAAATGATCCCCACTCCTTTTCCTTTGTCCAAACTGCAGCCAAAAGGGGGCACGAACGATGAACAAGAAGACGATCCGCGACGTTGAGGTGAGGGGAAAGCGCGTCTTTTGCCGCGTCGATTTCAACGTTCCGATGGAGCAAGGCGCCATCACCGATGACACGCGCATTCGCGCCGCACTCCCGACGATCCGCTATTTGATCGAGCACGGGGCGAAAGTCATTTTGGCGAGCCACCTCGGCCGCCCGAAAGGAAAAGTGGTCGAAGAATTGCGTTTGGATGCCGTTGCGAAGCGGCTCGGCGAGCTGCTTGAACGGCCGGTCGCCAAAACGAATGAAGCGGTCGGCGATGAGGTGAAAGCGGCGGTCGACCGTTTGAACGAAGGCGACGTGCTCTTGCTTGAGAACGTCCGTTTTTACCCTGGCGAAGAGAAAAACGATCCAGAGCTGGCCAAAGCGTTTGCGGAGCTCGCGGATCTGTATGTCAACGATGCGTTCGGCGCCGCCCACCGCGCTCATGCGTCGACGGAAGGCATCGCCCATTACTTGCCTGCGGTGGCCGGGTTTTTGATGGAAAAAGAACTCGAAGTGCTCGGCAAAGCGCTCTCGAATCCGGACCGCCCGTTTACGGCGATCATCGGCGGCGCGAAAGTGAAAGACAAAATCGGCGTCATCGACAATTTGCTTGAAAAAGTTGACAACTTGATCATCGGCGGCGGACTGGCGTATACGTTCGTCAAAGCGCTCGGCCATGACGTCGGCAAGTCGCTGCTTGAGGAGGACAAAATCGAACTCGCCAAATCGTTTATGGAAAAGGCGAAAGAAAAAGGCGTCCGTTTTTATATGCCGGTGGACGTGGTCGTGGCCGACCGGTTTGCGAACGACGCCAACACGAAAGTCGTCGCCATCGACGCCATTCCGAGCGATTGGGAGGCGCTTGACATCGGCCCGAAAACGCGCGAATTGTACCGCGATGTCATTCGTCAATCGAAGCTCGTTGTCTGGAACGGCCCGATGGGCGTCTTTGAAATGGAAGCGTTCGCCCACGGGACAAAAGCGATCGCCGAAGCACTGGCGGAAGCGCTCGACACCTATTCGGTCATCGGCGGCGGGGATTCGGCGGCGGCGGTTGAGAAATTCGGCTTGGCCGACAAAATGGATCATATCTCCACCGGCGGCGGCGCTTCGCTCGAGTTTATGGAAGGAAAACAGCTGCCGGGTGTCGTCGCGCTCGAAGACAAATGACCCACGGCGCCGGATTTGGCGCATGGCGGCTGACGCCGCCCATTGAAAGGAAGGGTGAACGATGAGAAAACGCATCATTGCAGGCAACTGGAAAATGCATAAAACATTGGCGGAAGCTGTTCAATTTGTCGAGGACGTAAAAGGGCACGTGCCGCCGGCCGACGAAGTCGATTCCGTCGTTTGCGCGCCGTTTCTCTTTTTGGATCGGTTGGTGCAAGCGGCAGACGGCACGGATTTAAAAATCGGGGCGCAAACGATGCACTTTGCCGATCAAGGGGCGTACACAGGCGAAGTGAGCCCGGTCATGCTGAAAGACCTCGGCGTCACGTACGTCATCCTCGGCCATTCGGAGCGCCGGCAAATGTTCGCCGAAACAGATGAGACCGTGAACAAAAAAGTGTTGGCCGCCTTCACCCGCGGGCTTATACCGATTATTTGCTGCGGCGAATCGCTTGAGGAGCGGGAAGCGGGGCAGACGAACGCCGTTGTCGCCTCGCAAGTGGAAAAAGCGCTCGCCGGCTTGACGCCGGAACAAGTGAAGCAAGCGGTCATCGCTTACGAGCCGATTTGGGCGATCGGGACGGGCAAATCATCAACACCGGAAGACGCCAACAGCGTCTGCGGCCATATCCGTTCGGTTGTTTCGCGCCTGTTTGGCCCGGAGGCGGCGGAAGCGATCCGCATTCAATACGGCGGCAGCGTCAAACCAGACAACATCCGCGACTTCTTGGCGCAAGAACAGATCGACGGCGCCTTAGTCGGCGGGGCGAGCCTCGAGCCGGCTTCATTCTTGCAATTGGTGGAGGCGGGGCGCCATGAGTAAAAAACCGGTTGCGCTCATCATTTTAGACGGATTTGCGCTGCGCGACGAAACGTACGGCAATGCGGTCGCTCAGGCGAACAAACCGAACTTTGACCGCTATTGGAACGAATACCCGCACACAACGCTCAAGGCGTGCGGCGAGGCGGTCGGGCTTCCGGAAGGGCAGATGGGCAACTCGGAAGTCGGCCATCTCAACATCGGCGCCGGGCGCATTGTGTACCAAAGCTTAACGCGAGTCAACATTGCCATTCGCGAAGGCGAGTTTGACCGAAATGAAACGTTTTTGGCGGCGATGAACCATGTGAAACAACATGGGACAAGCTTGCATTTGTTCGGCTTGCTTTCCGACGGCGGGGTGCACAGCCATATTCACCATTTGTACGCCCTCTTGCGCTTGGCGGCGAAAGAAGGCGTAAAACGCGTGTACATCCACGGCTTTTTGGACGGCCGCGACGTCGGCCCACAAACAGCGCCGCAATACATCAAAGAACTGCAGGAAAAAATCAAGGAATATGGCGTCGGCGAAATCGCGACGTTATCGGGCCGCTACTACTCGATGGACCGCGACAAGCGGTGGGACCGCGTCGAAAAGGCGTATCGGGCGATGGTGTACGGGGAAGGGCCGACGTACCGCGATCCGCTCGAATGCATCGAGGACTCGTACAAACACGGCATTTACGACGAATTCGTCCTGCCGTCGGTCATCGTCCGCGAAGACGGCCGGCCGGTGGCGACGATTCAAGACAATGACGCGATTATCTTCTATAATTTCCGCCCTGACCGGGCGATCCAAATTTCAAACACGTTTACGAACGAAGATTTCCGCGAGTTTGACCGCGGCCCGAAACATCCGAAGCATTTGTTCTTTGTCTGCTTGACCCATTTCAGCGAAACGGTGAAAGGGTACGTGGCGTTCAAGCCGACGAACCTTGACAACACGCTTGGGGAAGTGCTGTCGCAGCACGGACTGCGCCAACTGCGCATCGCCGAGACCGAAAAATATCCGCACGTGACGTTTTTTATGAGCGGCGGCCGCGAAGAGAAATTTCCAGGCGAAGACCGGATTTTGATCAACTCGCCGAAAGTGCCGACGTATGACTTGAAGCCGGAAATGAGCGCCTATGAAGTGACCGATGCGCTGCTCAAGGAAATTGAAGCCGATAAGTACGATGCGATCATTTTGAACTACGCCAACCCGGATATGGTCGGCCATTCGGGCAAGCTCGAACCGACGATCAAGGCGGTGGAGGCAGTGGACGAATGCCTCGGCAAAGTCGTCGATGCCATTTTGGCCAAAGGCGGCATCGCCATCATCACCGCCGACCACGGCAACGCCGATGAAGTATTGACGCCGGACGGCAAGCCGCAAACGGCTCATACGACGAATCCGGTGCCGGTCATCGTGACGAAAAAAGGCATCAAGCTTAGAGACGGCGGCATCTTAGGCGATTTGGCGCCGACGATGCTCGATTTGCTCGGCTTGCCGCAGCCGAAAGAAATGACGGGGAAATCGTTGATTGTCAAATAATGATGATCTTGAGAAAACGATACGAAAAGGAGTGTGTTCCCATGTCTGCCATTATCGATGTCTACGCTCGCGAAGTGCTCGATTCGCGCGGCAACCCGACGGTGGAAGTGGAAGTGTACACAGAAGACGGCGGCTTCGGCCGCGCCTTGGTGCCGAGCGGCGCCTCGACCGGGGAATATGAAGCGGTCGAACTGCGCGACGGCGATAAAAACCGCTACCTCGGCAAAGGGGTGTTAAAAGCGGTCGAAAACGTCAACGAAATCATCGCGCCGGAAATCATCGGCCTGGAGGTCGCCGACCAAGTGGCGATCGACCGGAAGCTGATTGAATTAGACGGCACGGAAAACAAAAGCAAGCTTGGCGCCAACGCCATTTTGGGCGTCTCGCTCGCCGTGGCCCGCGCGGCAGCGGACGAGCTTGGCCTGCCGCTGTACCAATACTTAGGCGGCTTTAACGCCAAAACGCTGCCGGTGCCGATGATGAACATTTTAAACGGCGGCGCGCATGCGGACAACAACGTCGACATTCAAGAATTTATGATCATGCCGGTCGGCGCGGAAAGCTTCCGCGAAGCGCTGCGCATGGGGGCGGAAATTTTCCACAGCTTAAAAGCGGTGCTGAAAGCGAAAGGCTACAACACCGCCGTCGGCGATGAAGGAGGCTTCGCCCCGAACTTGAAATCGAACGAAGAAGCGCTGCAAACGATCATCGAAGCGATCGAAAAAGCCGGCTACAAACCGGGCGAACAAGTGATGCTCGCCATGGACGTTGCCTCGTCCGAGCTGTACAACAAAGAAGACGGCAAATATCATCTTGAAGGCGAAGGCGTTGTGAAAACGTCGGAAGAAATGGTCGCTTGGTATGAAGAGCTTGTATCGAAATATCCGATCATCTCGATCGAAGACGGGCTCGATGAAAACGACTGGGAAGGCCATAAACTGCTGACCGAGCGGCTCGGCAAAAAAGTCCAGCTTGTCGGCGACGACTTGTTTGTCACAAACACGAAAAAACTGGCCGAAGGCATTGAAAAAGGCGTCGGCAACTCGATTTTGATCAAAGTGAACCAAATCGGCACGCTCACCGAAACGTTTGACGCCATCGAAATGGCGAAACGCGCCGGCTACACCGCCGTCGTCTCGCACCGTTCCGGCGAAACGGAAGACAGCACGATCGCGGACATCGCCGTCGCCACCAACGCCGGCCAAATCAAAACGGGCGCGCCGTCGCGCACCGACCGCGTCGCGAAATACAACCAGCTGCTCCGCATTGAAGATGAACTCGGCCACACGGCCATTTACCAAGGCATCCGCTCGTTTTACAATTTGAAAAAATAACGGGAACAGGCGTCCCCAACGGAGGGGGCGCCTGTCGTTTTGACGGAGGCGAAAAGAGAATCGAATGGCTGGCGGTGATCAAGACGTCTTGACGCATTTAGGAAAGCTACGCCTCTTCATCAGATGGGATCGTAAATAGTCGTTTTATGATGACGCGCTTGATACATCTCGGCAATCTTTTCCGCCGATGCCTTCAAGAGGTTCGTGACCACACGGATGTCATGCTCGTTCGCATCCTGAAAGATCACGACGCGATGGCGCTTTTTGGAACGACATTGTTTTGTTCCGAATTGACAAGTAAAATCCGATCCTCATCAGAAACAATTTTTTGCATCAAATTTGGGAGTGTGGTATGCTTGTGCACAGAGAGCGCCTCCTAGGTTTGTTTGCGTCGTTACTTACATTCTACAGGAAAGGTGCTCTTTTTTCTATGCTTTTTATGGATATTATTGGTTAATCAACACGCCTGTAAAATTATGATTTTCATTTATTGCATCTGTTTGTTTTTAATGGTTGGGTGTGAGAAATGGAAAGAAACTGTCTCCCGAAACGATACAAAACTGAAGGTGAACCCGGCCTTTGTTGCACTTGCTGATGGAGATCGCAAATTAATTTTTCTTGACTGTAGATGAGCAATTTTCATTACAATATTTTCCGTTAACAAAGAGACCAACCTACAGTTTATTAGTGAATTTGCTCAACTATATAGATGCAATTTGAAGCTTTACCATTTGCAGCTTTTCCCGAGTATTTGATCGACTGTCGGGCGACCGAACAACGCCGCTTAAGGTGATCGCGCCTAGAATCATCTTTTTCATGGCGCTGACTGTTTCGGCCGCGTCTATCTTTACTTTTGTGCATGGGCGGGGCACCTCTCTTTTGGACGCGGTATGAGAACCTCGCGTGCGGTCGCAAAACGATGGACGCAGACTGGCTGTTGGTTTATAATATTTTTGAATCGTCCAAATATTCAGAGGAGTGGGAAGAGGATGGAACGAACCGTTGTTGAAACACGGTATGGGCGGCTGCGCGGTGTGGTGAATGGAAGCGTTTTCGTTTGGAAAGGAATTCCGTATGCGAAAGCGCCGGTCGGTGAACGCCGTTTTTTGCCGCCGGAGCCGCCTGAGGCATGGGATGGGGTGCGGGAGGCGACTGCCTTCGGTCCTGTCGTGATGCAGCCGTCGGATCCGATTTTCAGCGGATTGCTCGGGCGGATGAGCGAGCCGCCGAGCGAAGACGGGCTGTACCTGAACGTTTGGTCGCCGGCGGCGGATGGGAAGAAGCGGCCGGTGCTCGTCTGGATTCACGGCGGCGCCTTTTTGTTCGGCTCGGGTTCTTCGCCGTGGTATGACGGGACGGCGTTGGCGAAACACGGCGATGTCGTCGTCGTAACGATCAACTACCGAATGAACGTGTTTGGCTTTTTGCATCTCGGTGATTCGTTCGGCGAAGCGTACGCGCAAGCCGGGAATCTCGGCATTTTGGACCAAGTGGCGGCGCTGCGCTGGGTGAAGGAGAACATTGCGGCGTTTGGCGGTGATCCGGACAATGTGACGATTTTCGGTGAATCGGCGGGAGCGGCGAGCGTCGGCGTGCTGTTGTCGCTTCCGGAGGCCAGCGGGCTGTTTCGGCGCGCCATTTTGCAAAGCGGTTCGGGAGCGCTTCTCCTCCGTTCGCCCAAGACCGCCATGGCGATGACCGAGCGCATTCTCGAGCGCGCCGGCATCCGCCCGGGTGACCGCGGCCGGCTCTTGTCGATTCCCGCCGAGGAGCTGCTGCGGGCGGCGCTGTCGCTCGGTCCGGGAATCATGTACGGTCCGGTGGTGGATGGCCGCGTATTGCGGCGCCATCCGATCGAGGCGCTCCACGACGGGGCGGCCAGCGGCATTCCGATTCTCATCGGCGTGACGAAAGACGAGTACAACCTGTTTACCTTGACGGATCCATCGTGGACAAAGCTTGGCGAAAAAGAACTGCTTGACCGGATCAACCGTGAAGTCGGGCCCGTGCCGGAGGCGGCGATTCGCTATTATGCAGAGACGGCGGAGCCGTCGGCGCCCGACTGGCAAACGTGGCTGCGCATCATGACGTACCGTGTTTTTGTCGAGGGGATGCTGCGGACAGCGGACGCCCAAGCGGCCCACGGAGCGGATGTGTACATGTACCGGTTTGATTATGAGACGCCGGTGTTCGGCGGACAGCTGAAAGCATGCCACGCGCTCGAGCTGCCGTTTGTGTTTCACAATCTCCATCAGCCGGGCGTCGCGAATTTCGTCGGCAACCGGCCGGAGCGCGAGGCGATCGCTGACCAAATGCATTACGCCTGGCTGGCGTTTGCCCGCACCGGCAACCCGAACGGCGATCACTTGCCGGAAGCGTGGCCGGCGTATACGAGCGAGCGCAAGGCGGCCTTTGTCTTTTCAGCCGCCAGCCATGTCGAAGATGATCCGTTTGGCCGCGAGCGAGCGGCATGGCAAGGACGCTAGAAGATTTGATTCGTGAGGGAGCACCGCCATCTGTGAAAAAATGGAGCTTCGGCCTCTCTCCGCTAAACCAACAAAGGAACGGCCAACCGCCGTTCCTTTGTTATTCGTTTGCCCCCTGAGAAGGAAGCCCGAACTGTTCCGCCAGCGCTGGGTCGCGGTCGATGGCCTCGATGAGCTTGCGCATGACGTTGACGTCAAACGTAAAGTTCGCCCCAATCGGCGAGGTGACGAAAATTTTCCCTTTCTTCGCCTCCCGCGCCCGTTTGAATTGATAGCCGTCAATCGCGATGACGACTCGTTCGTCCGGTCTTGCCATTGAAGTCCCTCCAGTCGTTGCCGATTTGCTTTCTATTGTAACGTATTTCGGCGGCGGACGACAATGATCATACCGCACCCGATTCATGGAGCGTCAAGCGGATGGAGGATGAAACGCTCCCCCATCTATGCCAAAGGGGAGGAGCAGGGAATTTTTTGGCCCCATCCCTTCGATTTAGCCCTCTATATAAGTTGAAACTTTGTTTTACATCCAGTAGAACGCCCGCTGCATTCTATCAAAATGACTTGTTATGAAGGAAAACAGAATCGAACAATCGGAAAATCTTTATTGCAACTTATATAGAAAAGACAGGAAATGTAGTCTTTCCTTCAACATCGTTCCATTCTTTCGCTGCCTCCAGGCCGATCAGATCAGGTCAGATACGTTGCGATTTTTGCCAGGCATTCGTCAATGATTTCATCGATTTCCTCCATTTGAGCATCTTCTGGCTTGTATTTTTTTAAAATTTTTAGATGACGGGCTTTCCAATCTAATGTTTCACAAAAAAGAGAATCTGTTCCTTTCGTCGTGTTGAGACAGGCCCGCCAGTTGCCGCCAACGGCGATCTATGGTATAGTGAAATTATTGCAACGTCGGTCGTTGGAGGTGTCAGGCATGCATGCCTTGCTTGTGACGCTGCTTGTCATTGTGTCGATCGCGCTGATCGCAGTTGTCTTGCTGCAGTCGGGCCGCAGCGCCGGGCTGTCGGGGGCGATCACCGGCGGCGCCGAGCAATTGTTCGGGAAGCAGAAAGCCCGTGGGCTCGATGCGGTGTTTCAGCGCGTCACGGTCGTGTTGGCCGTCTTGTTTTTCGTATTGACGATCTTGGTTACGTACGTACAGCCATCATAAGTCAAACATGGGGCGGTCCATAGAATGAAGGGCTGCCCTTTCTATTTCACACCAGAGAGGAAGGAGAACCTATGATGAAAATTGTTCCGCCGAAGCCGTTTTTCTTTGAAGCCGGGGAGCGGGCGGTGCTGCTTTTGCATGGGTTTACCGGCAATTCCGCCGACGTTCGGATGCTTGGGCGATTCTTGGAATCGAAAGGGTATACGTGCCACGCTCCGATTTACAAAGGGCATGGCGTGCCGCCGGAAGAGCTCGTCCACACCGGACCGGATGATTGGTGGCAAGACGTCATGAACGGCTATCAGTTTTTGAAAAACAAAGGCTACGAAAAAATTGCCGTGGCTGGATTGTCGCTTGGAGGCGTATTTTCTCTCAAATTAGGCTACACTGTACCTATAGAAGGCATTGTGACGATGTGCGCGCCGATGTACATCAAAAGCGAAGAAACGATGTACGAAGGTGTGCTCGAGTATGCGCGCGAGTATAAAAAGCGGGAAGGGAAATCAGAGGAACAAATCGAACAGGAAATGGAACGGTTCAAACAAACGCCGATGAAGACGTTGAAAGCCTTGCAAGAACTCATTGCCGATGTGCGCGCCCACCTTGATTTGGTTTATGCGCCGACGTTCGTCGTCCAAGCGCGCCATGATGAGATGATCAATCCAGACAGCGCGAACATCATTTATAACGAAATTGAATCGCCGGTCAAACAAATCAAATGGTATGAGCAATCAGGCCATGTGATTACGCTTGATCAAGAAAAAGATCAGCTGCATGAAGATATTTATGCATTTCTTGAATCGTTAGATTGGTAATGGAGAAAGGAGGGGATGGCCAATGGATCATGTGTTGGCCGAACGAATTTTAACGTTTATGCGCGATGAGGCGTACAAACCGCTGACCGTTGAGGAACTGGAGGAAGCGTTTGGGATTGCGGATGCTGAGGAGTTTAAAACGTTTGTCAAAACGCTTGTCGCCATGGAAGAGGAAGGTCTTGTCGTCCGGACGCGCAGCAACCGCTACGGCGTGCCCGAGCGGATGAATCTCGTGCGCGGCAAGGTGATTGGCCACCCGAAAGGATTCGCGTTTGTCACACCGGAGGAGCCGGGACTGGATGATATTTTTATCCCGCCGTCCGAACTGAAAAACGCCATGCATGGCGACACGGTGCTTGTGCGCGTCCAAGCCGATTCATCCGGGGCGCGCCGCGAAGGAACGATCGTCCGCATTTTGGAGCGCGGGGTGAAAGAAGTCGTCGGCACGTACACGGAAAGCAAATATTTCGGCTTTGTCATCCCCGATGACAAACGGATCGTCAACGACATTTTCATTCCGAAAAACGCGGCGAACGGCGCGGTCGAAGGGCATAAAGTCGTCGCCCGGCTCACCTCGTACCCGGAAGGACGAATGAGCGCTGAAGGGGAAGTCGTCCAAATTCTCGGCCATAAAAACGACCCGGGCGTCGACATTTTGGCGATCATCTATAAATACGGCCTTCCGCTTCAATTTCCAGAAGACGTGATCGAGCACGCCAACCGGGTGCCGGATGTCATTACGGAGAAAGACTTGGAAGGGCGCCGCGATTTGCGCGGCGAGATGATCGTCACGATCGACGGGGAAGATGCGAAGGATTTGGACGATGCCGTCACCGTGACAAAGCTTGAAAACGGCAACTATAAGCTCGGCGTTCATATCGCCGATGTCAGCTACTATGTTGAGGAAGGCTCGCCTATTGACCGCGAGGCGTATGAACGCGGCACGAGCGTTTATTTGGTTGACCGCGTCATCCCGATGATCCCGCATCGGCTGTCGAACGGCATTTGCTCGCTCAACCCGAAAGTCGATCGGCTGACGCTCTCGTGCGAAATGGAAATCACCCCGCAAGGAGAAGTCGTCCGCCATGAAATTTTCCCAAGCGTCATCCGCACGGCGGAACGGATGACGTATTCCGATGTCAATAAAATTCTCGTTGACAAAGACGAAGCCTTGCGGGAAAAATATGCGCCGCTTGTGCCGATGTTTGAGCTGATGGCTGAGCTTGCCGACATTTTGCGGGCAAAGCGGATAAAGCGCGGGGCGATTGATTTCGATTTTAAGGAGGCGAAGGTGCTTGTCGATGAAAACGGCAAGCCGTACGATGTCGTCTTGCGCGAGCGGTCGGTCGCTGAGCGGTTGATTGAAGAGTTTATGCTGGCGGCGAACGAAACGGTGGCTGAGCATTTCCATTGGTTGAACGTGCCATTTATTTACCGTGTTCACGAGGATCCGAAGCCGGAAAAACTGCAGCGCTTTTTAGAGTTCATCACGAACTTCGGCTATGTCGTGAAAGGAACGGGCAACCAAATCCATCCGCGCGCCCTCCAGCAAATTCTCGAAGCGGTGCGCGGCGAGCCGGAAGAAATGGTGATCTCGACCGTCATGCTTCGGTCGATGAAACAGGCGCGCTATGACGCCGAGAGCCTCGGCCATTACGGCCTGTCGACCGAGTTTTACACCCATTTTACGTCACCGATCCGCCGCTACCCGGATTTGATCGTCCATCGGTTGATCTGGACGTATCTCATTAACGGCCAGATGGATCTTGACACCCAGCAAAAATGGGCGGAAAAGCTGCCTGAAATTGCGGAACACGCTTCCGATATGGAGCGGCGCGCCGTTGAGGCGGAGCGGGAGACGGACGATCTGAAGAAAACCGAGTTTATGGAAGACAAAATCGGGATGGAGTTTGACGGCATTATCAGCTCGGTGACGAACTTCGGCTTGTTCGTTGAGCTGCCGAACACGATCGAAGGCTTGGTGCACGTCAGCTACTTAACGGACGACTATTACCGCTACGACGAACGCCACTACGCGTTGATCGGCGAACGGACCGGGAAAATGTACCGCATCGGCGATGAAATCACCGTCCGCGTCATCAACGTGAACAAAGACGAACGGATCGTCGATTTTGAAGTCGTCGGCATGAAGGGACGCCGTCCGCCGAAAGCGAAAGCCGCTCCGGTCGTCATTGAAGGGAAAAAGCAAAAGAAAGGAAAAGCGAAGGCGGAGCCGAAAGCGCAAAGCGGCTCAAACCGCAGCGCGAAGGCGAAAAAGAAGAAAAAGAAAAAACGGTGAGGAAAAGCCGAACGGGCGGCTTTTCCTTCTTTTTCGTTTTTGGTAAAATAAGAAACGCTACAATGAGGAGGGGGAAAACGGATGCCGAAAGGCGAAGGAAAAGTGATCGCCCAAAACAAAAAAGCGCACCACGACTATTTCATCGAAGAAACGTATGAAGCCGGCCTTGTGCTGCAAGGGACGGAAATCAAATCGATCCGCAACGGCCGGGTGAACTTGAAAGATTCGTTCGCCAAAGTGGAAAAAGGGGAAGTGTTTCTTCATAACATGCATATCAGCCCGTATGAACAAGGCAACCGCTACAACCATGATCCGCTGCGGACGAGAAAGCTCCTTTTGCACCGCCGCGAAATCAACAAGCTGATCGGCTATACGAAAGAGCAAGGGTATACGCTCGTGCCGCTGAAATTGTATATTAAAAATGGCTTTGCCAAAGTGGAGCTTGGAGTGGCCAAAGGGAAGAAAAAATACGACAAACGGGAAGACATGAAGCGGAAAGAAGCGCAGCGCGAAATCGAGCGGGCGTTCCGCGAGCGGCAAAAACTATAGAGGGTTGGTGATTCAAAGAAAAAACGGGAGATCCCAATTCTTTTTCTATTTAGAGAAACTTTGTCAGATCGACATGCCTTTCTCGTCCAGCGCCGCCGATCTGGGCGCAAAACCCGTTTTTCACCAGCCTTATAGGGAGTCGGTGGTGTATGGGAAAAACAGTTCTCAATCGAATCTTCTCCAGTGGAGAAGCATTGAAACATCGGCTCTTCTTTCCTGGCGAACTCCATCGCTTTGGCAAAAATGACCGTTTTTCACCGGGGTTGAAAACATTCCCATTGAAAATGCGCATCGCCATGGTATAATAAATAATGCAACAGCCAGTTATCCATCGCTTACGCTATTCCGATCTTTCTTCGCCACCGCGGGGACGATCCGGATTCGACAGGGGTAGGTCGAGCTTAAGCGGCGAGCCGAGGGGGACGTCCTCGTAAAAACGTCACCTAAAGATAACTGGCAAACAAAACTACGCTTTAGCTGCCTAATTGCTGCAGCTAGCTCCTCCCGCCATCGCCCGCGTGGCGTTCGAGGGGCTCATATGAAGCGGGCTACGCCCAAATCCGCCGCCTGAGGATGAGGGAAGAGACGAACCAGGCTAGCCGCCGGGAGGCCTGTCGGTAGGCGGAACGGACGGCGAAGCGAAATATACCGACTACGCTCGTAGATGCTTAAGTGGCGATGCCTCTGGACGTGGGTTCGACTCCCACCGTCTCCATTTCCAACATGTTGCTGTTTCGGATTAAAAATGGTGAACCTCTTGATACGACCGTGTTTGCGGTCGTTTTTCATTTTTGGGGAATCCTAAAGAAATCGATAGAATCCGAAAAAATTTTGCACGGATTTTGCACCGCGTTTTTACCTTGCATTGTATACCGAGTTCGACAGTGACTAAGTAAACAAAATGCCTCTCATCCCTTGATGCCAAAGGGACAAGAGGCATTTGGGCATCCTTCCAGCGTGTATCTAGGCGCGAGGATGGATGCCTAGAATCTTCGGAGGCGGCCTCAGCTCTAGCGCCGCCAAGAGTTGCACTTGTCTATTCTAACCAAGGAATCGAGTCCATGTCGCCTTTTTTTGTTTGGATGTAAATTTATGTTAGTGAATTTGCTCATCTACAGATGATTAAAGGATTCGTTGTTTTTGAAGATGTAACATATTTTGAAACAGATTGCGTTAAAGACTTTGATGCTGATGAAATATTGGAAGTAGTGCTTATTTCCGCCACTCAATCGCTTGAAAAAGTTAAAATAGTAACCGACGGGGTGAACATCATCATGATTGAGGCGGGGAATGTAGAGTGGCACTCACTTTGAGCGCAATGCTTAAGGGTAATTCTTACAATGCGCGCATACCGTTGGCCCGATATTTTTATACAGTTTTGAGAAACAGAAAGAGATTTGTCGGCTGCCCAAAAACGCGGCGATGCATAGCCCCATCACCGAAGTGGTTGTCAGCGGTACAAATACGGGGTGCCGTAGTATTCCGTCCGGTTGAGCTCCGGGTATTCCAAAGTGAAATGAATGAAAATCGGGCACCAATCACAAAACGGGTACGTGTGAAAAAAAGCGCGGTCGCCATAGCGAATGGCTTCGAGCGCCAACGGCAATTCTTTCTTGAATACGTTCGCCCGGCGCGCATTTTCTTGCCGGCCCATTTGCCGGTTGCCAATGAATACATAGAGAAACAATACTAGCTGTTGCCCGGCTTGTTTCCATTCACCGAGCACTTCATCGCGTTGAGAAGTGAGCTGATCAGTGACAAATGCGCGGGAGACGGTGAGGAATAAGGCGCCAGTCGTGTCCGAGTGGGTTAAGGTGTACAGACGGCCGTTCACTGGTGACAGCTGGGTGATTCCAGCGGTCTGGGTGACGTGCAGTCGCTCGGGAGAAAGGTGTTTCATGGCGGTCCCTCCTTCTTTCATCTTGTTCTGCAGCGATGATGGGCCCATAATATGAATATGCGCCTCGTTTGTTCATGATGAATGGATTCGTGATCGGGAAAAAGAGATAAAAAAGAAGGCCGAACGAGCGAATCTTTCGCTTCGTTCGGCCGAGCGATCGGCGCCTGTTAGTCGGTTGCGGCGGATGGCTCTTTGTCTGCCGCTGCTTCACGATGAGCGGCAGGAGTGTCGGCTTCGGCCCATTGCGGGCGCCAGGCGATGCAAAGCGCCCCGCCGATGATGCCGAGAATCGTGCCGACTAAGAAGCCGCCCAAGGCGCCCATGATCGACAGAATGGCACTGAACATACCGATGATGCCGAGCAAGGTGGATAGCCGCGGCATGGCGTAGGAAAGAATCCCCATCAACATGACCATGCCGCCAAGGAAAAAGCCGACGAACACCATGCTTCCGGGAACGAGAGAAATTTCGTATAGCTGCATCGGAACCCATAAAATCACAAGGCTTGATAACAAGAGAAACGTTGCCCCCCAAAACGGGCGGCGTTTCCGCCAGCGACCGAACGCCTGCCAGCTAGAACGAATGATGCCCAATGTTTCTCATCCTTACTGAAATTAGTTGAGTTTTTCAAAGTACACTTTCATGCCCGGCAGCGACACTTTTTGCTGGAATAAGTAGACGGTTTTGATATCGCCGTTTTCGATCGTAATGCTGTCGGCTCCTTGTGTGAATTCTTTGGCCGCTTTCTCGACTGGGTTGCTCGTATCGCCGACATAGCTTTCTTTCATCGTCAAGCTGCCGAAGGAGATGTTGCCGTTGATTTGCGTCGCTTTTTGCACGAGGCCGTCAATGGAGACAGGCTCGCTCGCGACAATGACGACGCGAATGCCCAAGGCCGGGAAGTCTTTCGAAATCCGAAGACCTTGAATCGTCGCTTTATCCATTTCATTGACGAAGACCGGCGTCTGCGGCGCATTGCCTGCTTCCGCCACGCCGCCGTACATTTTAAACCCGCTGCCGTTTAGCTTGTCAAACTGAACAGTGAATTCGCCGACCCCGCTGATTGGTACGGCATAGGCGACGCCTGTCAGCCCGAAGGCGGACAACATAAGAGTGAGGGCAAAAAATCCTCCGAGCAAGGCGAGAAGCAACGGTTTTTTCGCCGTGTGCCCTCCTACAATCAGTGATTGGCTGGCCATATTCATGAACATTCTCCTCCCCTTCACATAAATTGAAAGCGCTTTAAATATAGATTTAATTAAATATTAAAATAATTCAAATAAAATAAAATCCCTACATTTGTAGGGTTTTTTCCCGTCTTCGTCGCAGAGGGGAGAAGGAATCAACGCACGCGTTGCGAAAATACAATAGTGAGGGAACACGGTCGACCAAAAAGGGGGGCGTTGCCTTGTCAACAGAATTGCACAATCATTTGTTTCGACTGCTGAGAGAGGCTTCGGATATTTTGCGGCAGTATGAAAGGGAAGTGAACCGGGAATGGAAGCGGATCGGCGAAGCGCTTGGCAAGCGGAATGCGCGGGTTCAAGAGGTGTTTTCCACGCTGTGCGCATTCGTTCAGGCAAGATTGCTCCCGTACGGGGGCGAACACCCAGCGAATAGGCATCTCGAACGCATTGCGGCGTTTCATCCGGAGATGGTCATATTTTCCCTAAATTTAATGGAAAATACGGTTCATCAAGTGTTGAAGGCGCATGCGTCAGCGGCTGCTACGCTGCACCCAGCCGTGCGGTATTTGTTTTTCAAATGGAATGAATGGTTGTTGTATGAAATGAATGAGCAATCATTCAAAATCGGCCGCGATTCCTCGTGGAAAAAAGAATCCTTGTGGAAAGACGCCGTCATTTTGTTCAACGAATGGATTTTGCGGGCGCAGACGTTTGAGGAATCGGCGGCGCATATTTGTTTTGGTTTTTCCTATTTTCTTCCTTTCAGCCGCTGCGCTCTGTTTCAATTTGTCAATCAGGAGAGCACAGCCATCGGTCTGCACGGGCATGGCGTGGACAATGGGCAAATTCAGCGCTTGCGCGTGGAATTGGACAGCATTCCGATGTTGAAAGAAAGTGTGGGGAAATTGAAAGCGGAAGTGCATGAATTTCGACATTTTCGTCCGATTTATGTGCCGAGGGCGAGCGAACAGTTTCCGCGCCTGTATGTGGATTTGTTCGGTTTGGCCTCACTGGTGATCGTTCCGGTGTATGTGCCGACGGAAGGGCGGATGATTGGAGGCGTCGTTCTCGACCGCGGACCGGGCCGCTTCTTTGCCGTTGACCGCCGCCTGTTTCCCGCGCTGATGAAATTTGGCCAAAGCGCGGGGGAGTTGCTGTTGAAATGGATCAAGGCGCCAAAAAAAGAATGGGAAGGGATGGCGGAATCCTTGTCGCCAAGAGAAATCGAGATTTTGAAGCTGCTCGCCGACGGAGCCTCGACATTGGAAGCGGCCTGTCAGCTTTATTTGAGCGAATTTACGGTGCGCGACTACATTTCCAGCGCCTTAAGGAAACTCAACGCGAAAAATCGGACGGAAGCGGTGGCAAAAGCGCTGCGTCTTGGGTTGATCGGATGATGAGGCGGACCGGTCTGTCCGGCCGTTTCATTTCACACCATTTTCGCCGATTGCTCACCGTTTGGACACAGTTTTGTTCTATACTGCCTACTGAAAAACATGAAAACATGGCAGGGGGGAAAACTGTGGAACAAACGGTGAAGGCGGCGGACAAACAGCGGCCGATGTATGCGGCGGTCTGGAGGTGGCAT
Source organism: Geobacillus sp. CCR (assembly GCF_052906625.1). NCBI lineage: Bacteria > Bacillati > Bacillota > Bacilli > Caryophanales > Anoxybacillaceae > Geobacillus > Geobacillus sp. CCR. Next base: position 152,764 of record NZ_JBREBQ010000003.1, read on the forward strand.
TTCTATGCCGGGATCATCTTTGCGCCGTTTCTGATCATTTTGGCGTTGAGCGGGGCCGTCTATTTGTTTAAGCCGCAGATCGAATCGGCTCTGTACGGCCATTTGTACGAGGTGGACAAGGTAGGGGAAAAAAGGCTGTCTCTCGTTGAGCTGACGGAACGGGTCAAGGAGAAATATCCGCATGATTCCGTTGTCTCTGTGACGCTTGAGAAAGAAGCGAATCGGACCGTGAAAATCGGGATGATGGACAAAGGAGAAATGGTGTTTGCTTTTGTCAATCCGTATACCGGGGAGATTCAAGGGGCATTGCGCGCGGATGAGAATTGGACGGAAATCGCGAAAAAAATCCACAGCGAGCTATTGATTGGCGGAACGGCAGCCAACCGTTTTGTAGAGCTGGCGGCTTGTTGGGGCTTTATTTTGTTGGCCACGGGCCTCTATCTTTGGTGGCCGCGGCAATCATTCTCTGTTCTCGGGACGTTTTGGCCGCGCTGGCGGGCGAAAAAACGGTTGGCTTGGCGCGATTGGCATGCAGTGACAGGCATATGGTTGAGCATCGGCATTTTGCTGCTCATTGTGACAGGGATGCCGTGGACAGGGGTCATGGGGGAGGTCATCAACCGCGTGGCGACGGCGACAAACACCGGGTATCCGCCGTTTGCGTTCAGCTTCGGACCGAAGCCGGAATCGAAAGTGGTCACCAAAGACGTGGCGCAAGACGTGCCATGGGCGGCCGAGCAACTGCCGGTGCCTTCTGTTCATACACACAACACGACTTCGTTGTCGCTCGATGACGTGTATGCGATCGCGGAGGCGAAAAAGGTGAAAAAGCCGTTCACCATTTCGCTGCCGCAAGGGCCGAAAGGGGTGTTTACCGTTGCGACATCGAAGACGAAGCCGTGGGATAACGCCACCTTGCATATTGACCAATATTCGGGACGGGTGCTGAGCGATGTCCGCTTTTCCGACTACGGCGCATTGGCCAAAGCGATTACGATTGGCATCGCGTTCCATGAAGGGCGGTTGTTTGGGCTGGCCAATCAGCTCGTCAATCTCGTTTTTTGCCTCGGGCTTGTGTTTTTGTGCGTCAGCGGCTTTGTCATGTGGCGCAAGCGCAAGCCGAAAGACGGTTTCGGCGCTCCGGCGCGGGTGAAAGACCCTCAAGCGGCGAAAACGGTGTGGGGCGGCATGATCGCTGCAGGAATTGTGATGCCGTTATTTGCTTTGTCGCTCGCCGCAATTTGGCTGTTTGATCGTTTTGTTGTGCAAAAGATTCCGAGCATTCGTCGCTTTCTAGCGGCGTAAACATCTTTGGAAGCGGCTTGAATGTCCTTGAGCATCAGGCCGCTTTCTTTTCTCGACGTTGGGTTTTTTTGTCATGTTCTGCATGGGGCGGCATATGGATAAAAAGGGAATCTTCTTCAGCGCATCAAAAGGGAGGAAATGAGAATGAACCAGCCCTACGCGTCCCATGCTTCGTCACCGCAGCTCATTGCCCTGGTTGACCCGTATGTGTACCACGCTTTCCAAGCTTTGAACGGCAAAGAAGTGGTGGTGGAAACCGTCCGCGGTTCGATCCAAGGAACTGTGAGGGATGTGAAGCCGGACCATATCGTCATCTCGGCGCATCAGGCGGTTTATTACATCCGCTTGGCGCAAGTGGTGTCTGTTCGCCTCAGCAATTAATGGAGAGGAGGAAAAGAGTCGTGGTATTTCAGCGGATCGACCGGCTGGCGATTGAATTGCCGAAGCCCAAATACGCGGACCCCAATGCGGCTGCCGCTGTTCAGGAGCTGCTTGGCGGCCGTTTCGGAGAAATGTCGACGTTAAACAATTATTTGTTTCAGTCATTCAATTTTCGGCAAAAACAGAAGCTGCGCCCGTTTTACGAGTTGGTGGCGAGCATCACCGCCGAAGAGTTTGGCCATGTGGAGCTCGTGTCCAATGCGATCAACCTTTGCTTGACCGGCTCCACCCATCCAGGTGATCCGGATACAGCGCCGATGAAGGATGCGAAAGACAAGCGCAATACGTATCATTTTATCGCGACGGCGCAGACGGCGTTTCCCGGCGATTCGATGGGGAAGGCGTGGACGGGGGAGTACGTGTTCAACAGCGGCAACTTGATTTTGGATTTGCTTCACAACTTTTTCCTTGAATGCGGAGCGCGCACGCATAAAATGCGCGTCTATGAAATGACGGACCACCCTACCGCCCGCGAGATGATCGGCTACTTGCTTGTGCGCGGGGGCGTTCATATTTTGGCGTACGCCAAAGCGATCGAAGTGGCTACGGGGGTCGATGTGACGAAACTGCTGCCGATCCCGAAGTTGGATAACCGTGTGTTCGACGAGGCGAGAAAGTATGAGGATCAAGGCGTCCACCGCCGGCTTTATACGTTCAGCGATCGCTATTACAAAGAAATCGTCCGCATTTGGCAAGGAACCCATCCAAGCGATGGACAGCCGCTCGAGGTGGTCGAAGGAGCGCCCCAAGGGGGGGCGATCCCCGATTTGGACGAAGTGCCGGAAGAATTCGCCCCCGGGATTTCGGCCGAAGATTTTTTCGAAATCGCCAAGCGGCTGCAGCGGTCGGCAGGGTTGTGATGAGGCGCCCAACGGCGCCTGATTTTTTTGGAAAGCCGGTCGTTGAACAAAAAGGGCGGCGCAACGAAGAGATGACGCCAATGTTGTTTTTTCCCTTCACTTGAGCGTCCACGATTGGAGGAATCGCTATCTTTCTTCATGTTGTCCGCCGGCGGCGCGGGCCGCAGCGGTTTGGAGCACGTCGAGGAATGTTCGGGCGCTTTTCGGCAAATACCGTTGTCGGTCGAGGATGGCGGCGGCTTCCGCTGTCATGGAAGAGTCGATGATCTCAAGCACCTTGATGCCGGGGAGGCGAAACAAGGCTACAGTGGATTGCGGCACAATGGTGGCCCCGAGGCCTTGGGCGACAAGGGAGAGCAATATGGTCGCGTCCGGGCATTCGCATAGAACGTTCGGTTCAAAACCATGGCGGCGGCATTCCTCGATGACCCGCTCGTACTGTCCGGCGCCGTGCACCCGGTGGAGAAGGAGAAGCGGCCAATCAGCAAAATCGCGCATGCATAACGCGGTTTGGCCGGTTTTCCATTGCGCCGGCAGCACGCCGACATAACGTTCGCCGGGCAGACGGATGACGTCGTAATCAGCCGAGTCGATCGGCAGGCGGACGATGCCGATGTCAATGTGCCGCTCGTAAAGCAGCTGGCAAATGGAAAATGTATCTCCTTCACGGAGATGAAAGGTCACGTTCGGGGCTTGTTCATGGAAGTGACGGATGGCTTGGGCCAAATAGTAAAAGCACGATTTGACGCAGCCGATCGACAGCGTTCCCGCCGTTCCCTCTTCGATTTCTTTTACTTCCGCTACGGCGTCATCAAGCTGGGCGAGCAGCCGTTTCGCCTTTTCGTAAAACGCTTTGCCCGGTGCGGTGAGCTCCATTTTTTTTGCCTTCCGGTCAAATAAAGGAACGCCGAGCTCTTCTTCGAGCTGCTTCAGCTGCTGGCTGAGCGGCGGCTGGGCGATATGAAGCTTTTGCGCCGCTTTCGTGATTTGCCCCTCTTCGGCAATCGTGACGAAGTATTTCAGCTGCTTCACATCGATCATGGCCGTGACTCCTCTCTTGCTTCCATATCTTTTTCGTATAGGATGGTTGATCATTTTTGTATTTTTCATATATGAAATCATATGTTATATTAATTTTGAACATTCTGAATGATAGCGCTTCCTTATCTATTATACGTGAAAACGGGGGGAATGAAAATGCCGGCCAAAACAGGTCAGGAGTATATGGAGCGGCTCAAGCGGGCGAAAAGCAGCGTGTACATCCACGGGGAAAAAGTTGAGGATGTCACTGTTCATCCGGCGTTCCGCAACGTCGTCCGTTCGATGGCGGCGCTTTACGACCGGCAATATGAAAAGCCGGAGAAAATGTTGTACCGGTCGCCGACAACCGGGCAACTCGTCGGCATGACGTTCATTCAGCCGACAACCATTGACGAGCTCATCGCCCGCCGCGAGGCGACGCAAGAATGGGCGCGCATGTCGGCCGGAATGATGGGGCGCTCGCCTGATTATTTGAATGCCGAAGTCATGGCCATGGGCATCGCCAACGATTTGTTTGCCGAAGACGATCCGATGTTTGCCGAAAACGCGAAAAACTACTATGAATACGCACGTGAAAACGATATCAGCTTGACGCACACGCTCATCCATCCGCAAATGAACCGCGGCAAGGCGCTTCATGAGCAGAAAGACGCCGATGTGCCGCTCCATTTGGTCGAACGGCGGAAAGACGGGATCATCGTCAGCGGCATCCGCCTGTTGGCGACGCAAGGCGGGATTACCGATGAAATTTTAGTGTTTCCGTCGACCGTGAAAAAATCGACAGCTGGTGAAGACCCGTACGCGCTCGCCTTTGCCATTCCGAACAATACGCCGGGCGTCAAGTTCATCGTCTTTGGCGAGGAGACCCCCACTTCAACGACCAAAGGGAGTAAGTGGGGGAGGAATCGCTTTTTTTGTTTTTGTATCACTAAAAAATATGATATAATATATTATATAATATATTTAGTGAAAGAGAGGTGAGACAAATGGACATGACGTTAACAGCCAAAATCAAAATTTACCCAACAGCGGAACAAGCAGAAGTATTGAAAGCTACCCTTTCCGCTTATCGACAAGCGTGCAACGCTGTATCTGTTGTGATTTTTGACACAAAAGTGCTTGTACAAGCCAAGTTACACGACATGACCTATCGTCTACTTCGATCAAACTACGCTTTGCGTTCGCAAATGGCGCAATCTGTGATTAAAACGGTGATCGCTAGATACCGTTCCCTAAAAAGCAATGGTCACGAATGGACATTGGTTCGCTTTAAAAAGCCTGAATATGACCTCGTTTGGAATCGAGATTACTCCATTGTTCAAGGGTTATTTTCTGTCAATACACTAGAAGGACGAATCAAAGTGCCATTCGAACCAAAAGGCATGGAACAATATTTTGATGGCTCATGGACGTTTGGCACAGCCAAACTCGTCTACAAGCATAACAAATTCTTTTTGCACATTCCCATGACCAAAACGATTCCAACCGTGGATGAACACAACATTCGCCAAGTGGTCGGTGTCGATGTAGGGGTTAACTTTCTTGCAGTAGCTTATGATTCGCAAGGGAAAACTATCTTTTTTAACGGACGAAAAATCAAGCATATGCGTGCCAAGTACAAACGAATGCGAAAAACCCTCCAGCAAAAAGGGACGGCTTCTGCGCGTCGGAAGTTGAAAACAATCGGACAACGAGAAAACCGTTGGATGACGGATGTGAACCATGCTGTCACGAAGGCACTCGTTCGTCAATATGGAGAACGTACCCTTTTTGTATTAGAAGATTTAACAGGCATTCGTGAAAAAACAGAACGTGTATGGATCCATGACCGATATGAAACCGTATCGTGGGCTTTCTATCAGTTCCGTCAAATGTTAGAGTATAAGGCACGTTTGCATGGGTCAAAAGTGATGGTGGTTGCTCCGCATTACACCTCTTTGACATGTCCAAAGTGTGGTCATACGGAAAAAGCCAATCGAAAGAAACGTACACACACCTTTTGTTGTCGAACATGCGGATATACCTCAAACGATGACCGCATTGGTGCTATGAACCTTCAACGAAAAGGAATAGAGTACATCGTTGAAGGAACGACACAGGCATGACCTGCGTCGTTGGGTAGTTGTCAACCTGCCCCCTGATGCAACCCCAAGTCAAGGAAGGAGGACGAAGTCCGCTCGCACTTCTGGGGAGTTGCAAGCCCCCACTTCAAGCGTTAGCTAAGTGGGGGTAGTTGACATGTCCCATCAAGTGGTGGCAAAAAACATCGTCAAATACGGACTGCTGGCCGAAGAGCCATCCAAAACGGCATAACGGGGTGGGAGGAGAAGAGATGGTCAATGTGCGCTTGCGCCTGGCCGGCATGGGGCGGGCGATTGAGGCGAAGGCGGATCCTTGGAGCGGAACGGTGTCGTTTGGCGATCGGACGCACCGCATCGATGAATGGGAATGGGCTGCGCCTGTTGACGGGGCGATGTACGGGGTGGCGCTGAATGATGAAAAGGAGTGGGAAGCGTTGTCAACCGAAATGAACGCCCCGCCGTATGAAAAGCCGCCGGAAGGCCCGGTGCTGTATATGAAGCCGGCAAACACCATCAACGCCCATCGGCGGCCGGTGCTGCTGCCTCGCGGGGTGAAGCATCTTCAGGCGGCTCCGGCGCTCGGGATTGTCATCGGACGGACGGCGGCGCGCGTGCCGTGCGAGCAGGCGCTCGATGTTGTATTCGGCTATACGATCGTCCATGATCTCTCCATTCCCCATAAGCAGCGTTACCGCCCGGCGGTGAAGGAGCAGGCGCGCGACGGCTTTGCCCCGGTCGGCCCGTGGATCGTCAGCCATGACGAAGTCGGCGATCCGATGGCGCTTCGGCTGCGGACGTATGTCAATGGAGCAGTGGTTCAGGAAGGGTATACGGGCGACATGATCTTTTCCATCCCGTATTTGCTCGAGTACATCACCGAATTCATGACGCTCGCGCCGGGCGACGTCATGTTGACCGGCACGCCGAAAGGAGCGGTGAACGTCCAGCCCGGCGATGAAGTCGTGACGGAAATCGAACGCATCGGCCGGCTGGTCAATTACATCGCCTAGCCAAAGGGGGAGAGAGGATGCCGCACTTTATTGTGGAATACACGGCCAATCTCGGTGAAGAAGCCGACATTCGCGGATTGCTGGAAAAAGTCCACCGCGTGCTGATCAAGCGGCGCGATTCGTTTCCTATCGGCGGCATCCGGTCGCGCGCGATTCGCCTTGACGAGTACTATGTGGCCGACGGGGCCGAAGACGATGCCTTTGTGCACGCGACGCTCAAAATCGGCGCCGGGCGGCCGGAACAGGTAAAAAAAGAAGTCGGCGCCGAACTGTTTGCCGTGATGAAAGACCATTTCGCCCCGCTGTTTGGCGAAACGGCGGGCGCCGCATTGGTCGCCCACCCGGATGTGCGCCTCATCTCGTTTACCGGCGAGACGACGACCGGCATGGAGATCATCCGCAACAGCGCCGCAACGTTGAAAAAAACATCGATGGAGCTCGGCGGCAAGTCGCCGCTCATCGTGTTCGCCGACGCCGATCTCGATCGGGCGCTTGACGCGGCGGTGTGGGGCGTATTTTCGCTCAATGGCGAGCGGTGCACGGCCAACTCGCGGCTTTTGCTTGAACAGTCGATTTACGATGAATTTGTCGCCCGGCTGAAAGAGCGCGTCGACCGCATCGTCATCGGCGATCCGATGAACCCCGCGACCGAACTGGGACCGCTCATTCATCGCGATCATTGGGAGCGGGTGAACCGCTATATTGAGATCGCCAAACAGGAAGGGGCGGACGTCTATGCCCCGGGCGTTCCGAAAGGGCTGGAGCGCGGCAACTTTGTGCCCCCGACATTATTGCTTAACTGCCGCAACGATATGAAAGTGGCGCAGGAAGAAATTTTCGGACCGGTCATGGCGGTCATGTCTTTCACGAGTGAAAGTGAAGAAGAGGCCATTCGGTTGGCGAACGATGTGAAATACGGGCTGGCGGCGTACGTATGGACGAACGACATGAAGCGCGGCCACCGCGTCGCCCAGGCGATCGAAAGCGGGATGGCGTGGGTCAATTCACCGAACGTCCGCGATTTGCGCATCCCGTTTGGCGGGACGAAATACAGCGGCATCGGCCGCGAAGGCGGGCATTACAGCTTTGATTTCTATACGGAAGTGCAAGTTGTCCACGTCGCGGTCGGCGATCCGCCAATCCCCGCATTCGGCAAAGGGGAGAAACAGACCGCCTTGTCTGCCGAACAGGCATAATGGCTAGTCAATGTATACGATCTAGTATATGATAAACGTATGGAAACGAAAGCGAAAAACAAAACCCAATTGGCTTACGAGTATATTCTTTCTCGCATTGAAAACGGCGTCTATGGCCCGGGATACCGGGTCGTCATCGACCAAATCGCCCGCGAGCTTGGACTCAGCAGCATCCCGGTGCGGGAGGCGATCCGCCAGCTTGAAGCGGAAGGGCTTGTCGAGTTCAAACCGTATACGGGCGCCGTTGTGAGCAACATCAACGAGAAAGAATATATCGAGACGCTGTCGGTGTTGGCTGTGCTGGAAGGCTATGCGACCGCGCTTGGCTCCGCCCATTTGACGAAGGAGGCGATCAACGAGCTTGAGCGGTTGAACGAACGGATGGAGCGGGCGCTTGAAGAGCTGGAGCTGGAACGGTTCAGCGAGCTGAACTATGAATTTCATTCCTTGATTTACGCCCATTGCGGCAACGCCTACCTCGAAGAGCAAATCAAGCAAATTTGGCAGCGGATGAAGCGCATCCGCGCCTACGGCTTCACCTTTGTGCCGCAGCGGGCGAAAGCATCGATCGAAGAACATAGAGAGATCATCCGTCTGTTGCATGAACAGGCGCCGCCGCATGAAATCGAACAATACGTCCGTCAACACAAAATCAACACCGCCGAAGCGTTTAAGCGGCGGCGCTGATCTTCTTCCGCCGGGTGGAGGCCTGGCGGGAGAATGATGATTTGAAAGCGTTGTCAATGTAAAAGGGGTCAAAAAAAGATGAAAAAAGGAATGTCTCGATTGCTGGCGGCATTATTGCTCATGTTCCTTGCCGCCTGTGGGAAGACGGCGACATCGGGAGGAGAGGATGAAATCAAAATTGGCGCCATTTTTTCGGCTTCCGGCGGGGCGACCCCGCTTGGCAAGCCGGAGATGGAGACGGTCAAAATGCTCGTTGAGCAATGGAACAAGCAAGGCGGCATTGATGGAAAGAAAATTAAGCTGATTGCCTATGATGACAAGTCCAACCAAAATGAGGCCGTATTATCCACGAAAAAACTCATCGAACAAGACAAAGTGACGGCCATCATCGGCGGCACGATCAGCGGCAACTCCTTAGCCATGATTCCACTCATTGAAAAAGCAGGCATTCCGTACATTTCCCTCGCCGCAAGCAAACAAATCGTCAATCCAAGCGATGGATCCTCACGTCATTGGACATTTAAAACCGCTCAAGGGGACAATATCGTCATCCAGAAGCTGCTTGGTTTTTTAAAAGAGAAAGGATGGACGAACGTCGCCTGGCTGAACGTCGCCAATGCATACGGAACGAGCGGGCATGAAGAGTTTGTGCATTATGCCCCGGAATATGGGGTGAAAGCCGTCATCGAAGAGGAGTTTGAGGCGACGGTCGATGATGCGAAAGCGATGTTGACAAAGGTGAAAAAAGCGAATCCGCAAGCCATTATCGTATGGGGAACAGCGCAGGAATCGGCGGTCGTCACGAAAAACATCCGCCAGTTGGGCATTGAGGCGCCGATTGTGGAAAGCCATGGCATCGGCACGAAAAGCTTTATTGACTTGGCCGGGGAGGCGGCCAACGGCGTATGGTTCCCTGCCGGGCGCATTTTAGTGGCCGATCAGCTTCCGGACAGCGACCCGCAAAAAGAAACGCTGCTAAAATACAAAGAACAGTTTGAGAAAGCGTACGGCTATGCCCCGACAACGTTTGGTGGACATGCGTGGGATGCGTTCCATTTGTTGGTCAATGCGATCAAGGAGGGCGGCGCGGATCAAGAGAAAATACGGTCGGCTCTGGAGAATACAAGAAAATTTATCGGCATTTCGGGCGTCTTCCATATGTCGAAAGACGACCATACAGGGCTTGACGCCGACAGTTTGGTGATGGTGCAAATTCAAGACGGCAAGTTTGTCCTTGCCGAGCAGTAAACAGGGAATGAGGTCGCTAATTCCCTTTTGTTCCACCTAACCGTTGAAGGAGGGACGGGGCATGGAAGCGTGGAGCCAGTTTGTGCAGCTGTTGTTTTCCGGGCTGACGGTCGGCAGCATTTACGCGTTGGTGGCGCTCGGGTTTGTCATTACGTACAGCGTGACCGGCATTTTAAATTTGGCTCAAGGCGATTTCGCTATGTTGGGGGCGTTGTTTTGCATTACGTTGGTCAATAACGGAGTGCCGTTTGCCGCGGCCATCGGTTTGAGCATGCTTGCGGTGATGGTCGTCGGTGGGCTGTTTGAGCGGCTGGCGATTCAGCCGGCGCGCCGTTCGCCTGTCGCGGTGCTCATTATCATTACGATCGGGGCGTCGTTTGTATTCCGCGGGATCGCCTTGCTTGTTTGGGGGACGGATCCGTACGCGCTGCGCCCCTTTACGGGCCATGGGGCGCTTGAGGTGTTTGGAGCGGTCATCCAATGGCAAAGCGTCTGGGCGATCGTCATTTCGCTCGCAAGTTTTGCCGCCTTGCATCTGTTTTTTCACCGAACATACATCGGCAAGGCGGTGGCGGCCTGCGTCATCAATCCGTTTGCCGCTCGGTTGATGGGGATTGACATCCGCAAAATGTCGCTTGGCGCGATTGCCGTCAGCGCCGGTCTTGGAGCGCTGGCGGGAATCGTCATCGCCCCGATTTCGGGCGCGTCTTATGATATGGGAATGATGATCGGGCTGAAGGCGTTCATCGCCGCTGTTGTCGGGGGATTGACGAACGCCCCGGCGGCGATCGCCGGTGCGTTTCTCGTCGGGCTGCTTGAATCATTTGCGGAAGGATACTTGTCCTCGGGGTACAAAGAAGCGATCAGCTTCGGGCTGCTATTGCTTGTTCTGTTTTTCATGCCAAACGGGCTGTTTGCCAAGATGACAGGAAAACGAGTGTAAGGGGGGCGGATGGATGGAGCACGGTCAACGAATGACGGATGGACGGAAACGATGGCTCTTGCTTGTTGGCGCAGCCGTCTGGCTCGGTCTCCCTTGGCTCGTCTTCGGCAATAACTACGTGCTAAGCACTCTGATTCTCATCGGGCTGTACGCGCTCGTAAGCACAGGGATGACGCTGTTGATGGGGTATGCGGGCCAAATTTCGCTCGGCCAGGCGGCGTTTTACGGCATCGGGGCTTATGCGTCCGCCTATTTGACCGCGCATGCGGGATGGCCGTCCTGGCTGGCGCTGGCTGCCGGCGCGGTTTTGGCTGCTTTGGTGGCGCTTGTGGTCGGCATCCCAGTTTTTCGGCTGCGTGAGCATTATTTGGCGTTGGCGACGTTAGGCTTTGGCGTCATTATGTTTACATTTTTCAAGGAATGGAAAGAGATCACGGGAGGGCTGAATGGTTTTTTTGGCATTCCGCCGATCCGTATAGCCGGGGTTCCGTTGCAAAGCGATCTCCAGTTTTACTACCTCGTTTCGTTGTTTGTTCTGGCCGGGTTATGGTTTGCCCATAATATTGTCCGCTCCCGGGTCGGAAGGGCGCTGCGGGCGATTCATGGAAGTGAAGTGGCCGCAAGTTCGCTTGGGGTGAACATTATGAAATACAAGCTGCAAATCTTTATGCTCAGCGCGGTCTACGCTTCGATTGCCGGGAGCTTATACGCCCATTACGTCACGTTTATCAATCCGGACTTATTCGGCATCGTCCCGTCGATTTCCTTTTTGATTATGGTGGTGATCGGTGGATCGGCCCATGTGTGGGGCGGGCTCGTCGGCGCTGCCGTCTATGTCTGCTTAGGAGAATGGCTCAAAGCCGTTGTCCCGCTGTTGCTTCCGAATGCCGGCGGAGAGTTTGAAATTGTCTTTTTTGGCTTGTTGTTGGTGGTCATGTTGATTTATATGCCGAACGGGTTGACGGGTGTGATGCAAAAGAGGATGCGGCGCTTTTTGGAAATGGGCGGACGTCAAGAGAAGCAGATAGCCGCAGTTGAGGGGCATAAGGCGCGTTCGATCGGAGGGGAGCGGGGATGAGCGCAGTGTTGCTCGAAGTGGAGCAATTGTCCAAGTCATTTGGCGGCGTTCAGGCGGTGCAGAACGTGTCCTTTCACGTGAAAAAAGAAGAAATCGTCGCGGTGATCGGGCCGAACGGGGCAGGCAAAACGACCTTGTTCAATATGATCAGCGGCATTATTCCGCCGACGAGTGGTCTCGTTCGTTTTCAAGGAGCCATGGTCAGCGGCAAACAACCGCACGAGTTGGCGATGCTGGGAATGACAAGGACGTTTCAAAACTTGCAGCTGTTTTCTGATATGACGGTGTTGGAAAATGTGATGGTCGGATTTCATTCACGGTTGAAGAGCGGAATCCTCAGCGCCGGCTTTCGGCTGCCGCGTACGGTGAAAGAAGAAAGGCAAGCGCAGAAACAGGCGTTTTCCTGCCTCGAGCAGGTCGGTTTGGCCCATCTCGCCTGCAAGCGGGCAGGCACGCTGCCATATGGGATGCAGCGGCTCGTGGAAATCGCTCGGGCGGCTGTGTCTCGTCCTTCGCTCATTTTGCTTGACGAGCCGATGGCCGGGCTGAACCCGCAAGAATCAAAGCAGCTCGTTGATGTGTTGCTGGCGATGAGGGAACAAGGCTTTACCTTTTTGTTCGTGGAACATGATATGGAAACGGTGATGGCGATCGCCGACCGGATCGTCGTCCTCGATTATGGGAAAAAAATCGCCGAAGGGGCGCCGGAAGAGATTGCGCGGCATCCTGATGTCATCAAGGCGTATTTGGGAGAGGAGGCGGTCTGATGCTCGTGCTTCGCAACGTTCATGTCTACCACGGCCATTTGCACGTGTTAAAAGGGGTCAGTTTGCAAGTGGACGAAGGAAAAATCGTCACTGTTGTCGGCGCCAACGGGGCGGGCAAAAGCACGCTGCTCGGCACGATTGCCGGCGTCTACGCTCCAACCGAAGGGGAGATTCTTTTTGAACATAAACCGCTTCCATACGGAAAGGTGGAGCAAATTGTTGAAAAAGGCATTTGCCTTGTGCCGGAGAGGCGGCAAATTTTTGACAGCCTGTCCGTGAGGGATAACTTGCTGCTGGGGGCGTACCGCCGCCACCGCCGCGACGGACAGGAAGTGAAGCGCGACTATGAGCGGGTGCTTGAACTGTTCCCGAAACTGCAAACGATGCTCGACCGTCCGGGAGGACTATTAAGCGGCGGCGAACAGCAAATGCTGGCGATCGCCCGCGGGCTGATGGCGAGACCGAAGCTGCTCTTGCTTGACGAACCATCGTTAGGGCTGGCGCCGCTTGTGGTCAAGGAAGTGATGGGGATGCTGACACAGCTCTGCGATCAATTTCAGACGGCCATGATTCTTGTCGAGCAAAACGTGCGTGCCGCCCTGCAGACAGCGGATGAGGCGTATGTGTTGGAACGGGGAAGCATCGTGGTGCACGGGAAGGCCGCCGAGCTGCTTGCCGATGAGCGGGTGGCAGAGGCGTACCTTGGAGCGGCGGGCCGCCGATGACAGCCGTATATCGTCGTTGTTTCTTTCCTCTATTTCTGCTATGATGGGGGTAGATTTGACCCTCATTTCGGCATGAATGGGTCTCAGCCATAGAGGCAAGATGTCGGACGAAGCGCCCGTCGTGTGGAAACATCAAGAAGGGAAGCCGTCCAACCGCCAGCTGAAGGCGTAGGGCTGCTGGATGACGAAAAGGGAAGGATGGGAGAACCGTATGGATGATCGTACATTTCGCAGAGCCATGGGAAAATTTGCGACCGGCGTGACGGTCGTGACGACCGAATTTCAAGGGGAAGCGAAAGGAATGACGGCGAACGCGTTTATGTCCGTTTCGCTCGACCCGAAACTTGTCGTCGTCTCCATTGGTCACAAAGCGCGAATGCATGACATTGTCAAGCAAACGGGGAAATTTGCCGTCAACATTTTGCGGCGCGATCAAGAGGAGTTGTCGCGCTTGTTTGCCGGCCAGTTGAAAGAAGAACGCCATGTTTCGTTTGATTGGGTGAACGGCCATCCGATTTTGCCGGAGGCGTTGGCGAATATTTTATGCAACGTCCACAGCACGTACGTGGCCGGCGATCATACGCTTTACTTTGGGGAAGTGACCGATATTTTGATGAAAGACGAACCGGGCGACCCGCTCTTGTTTTTTGAAGGGAAGTACCGGAGCATTGGACAATAAGCGCCCTTGGATGGATCGGGGCCGCTATGTCGATGCGGGGACGACGCAACAGGCGGTTCAGCCCGTCATCTTGCGTCCCGGCCGTTTCCATGGCGCTATTAGAAAAGGTGTCCCGCTGTTTGGGACACCTTCGTTGTTATTTTTTCAATACATCGTGATCAACGTACCGTTCGCCGTTCAGTTCGCTGATGACGTTGATGGCGACTTTCGCCCCGTCACCCGCTGTGATGATCGTATGAACGCTGACGCCGGCCACCGTCCCCGCCGCCCAAATGCCGTCGATGTTCGTTTTGCCATTGGCGTCGACGTCAATCACCGTTTTAATGCGCGGCTCCGTGCCCGGTTTGGTGCGCAGGCCGATTTTTTCCGCCAGATCCGTGGCGACGCCGGTGGCGAAAATGACGTGTTTCGCCTCAAAGGAGCCGTTTTCCGTTTCGAGGCGGAAGCCGCCGTCCGTTTTTTGCACGTCTGTCACTTGCGTTTCCACCAATTCCGCGCCGAATTTCGCGGCTTGCCGTTTTCCTGTTTCGACCAATTCCGGGCCGCTGATTTCCGGAACACCGTAATGGTTTTCCACCCAAGCGCGCTTGGTCATGCCTTTGTCGCTGTCAAACAACACTGTTTTCTTTCCCGCTTTGGCGGCGAAGATCGCAGCGCTCGCTCCCGCCGGTCCAGCGCCGATGATGGCGATGTCGTACATCGTGACCGCCTCCTTGTTTTGAATATTGGCACTATCATTCATTACTTTATCACAAATGGAAAAAGGGTCCAAATGATCTGCTTTTTATTTATAATTGCTATCATTTTATATTTACTTTAAATAATTATGGGCGTATAATAGATACCAAACACGCAGCAAAGGGGAGGAAACGCGTGAATAAACCGGCCGTTTGTGAACAGTGCGGCCAGCCGTTGCGGCGGCTGAAACACTCACTGCTTTGCCAATGCGGGACGAAAATTGTGGTTCAAAAATCATATCGCTAAAAACGATTTCCTGTTTCTGTCGTATTCAACCGGCGAATGGCGCCGGTTTTTTTCTGTCCTCATTTGGGGCGGCGGCGAATATATAAAAGTAAAACCGCATTTTTCACAAGGGTTGGTGCCGCTGATGCACGACGAACGAGATTTGGGCGCCCGCTTGGCCGCTTTTTACCGAGGGATGGCGGAGTGGGTGGGACAAAAGCAGAAGTATTTTCCTCTTCCATCCCATGAAGAGAGCCGGGATCAGTTGCTTGCTTACTTATATATGAGGGAGCATATGCCGTCGGATTTGCATGAAGCGATGGAAGACGCCGGATGGCGGCTCGAGGGGCAAGAGGCTCATCTCATCGACGCGATCGAACAAGTTTTGGCATATTTGCGCACGCGGGTTGATGGCGGATGGGAGCTTCGAAAGATGACAAGAAAGGAAGCGAAACAGTTGCTTCATAAACGGGCGGAGGCAGTGTTCGGAAGCCCAAGTTCTGTTCGGCCGACACGCATTATGGTGACGATGGACGAGGCATGGGTGGATGAGCCGGGGCTGATCGAGCGGCTGCTTCTTTATGGCATGGACATTGCCCGCATCAACTGCGCCTACGGTTCTCCAGAAACGTGGGAGGCGCTCGTGGCCATCATTCGTCAAGCCGAGAAGCAGTTGGAGCAACAGCTGCAGGGGAGGCGATGCCGCATTTACATGGATCTGCCGGGGCCAAAAATCCGGGTCGACCGCTTGGCGGTCAACGCGGGGCCGATGAAGCTCTCTGTGAAGAAAAATCTATATGGAGAGCCAATGGAGCCGCTCTTCGGCCTCATTTCCTTCTCTTCTTCCCCGCCGCCGTCTCCGCTCCCCCGCGATGTTTCATTCTTGTGGCAGTTGACGGCTGAGGACGGAGCGACCGTCGAAGAAGGGGATGAACTGCTGTTTACCGATGTGCGCGGAAAAAAACGAAAACTTCGGGTCACGGAACAAATCGCGCCGTCTTGTTTTAAAGTTCTTCTTTCGCGGACGGCCTATGTGCAAAAAGGGATGAAACTGCGGCGCGGGTCGGCTTCCTTCACTCTATGTTCTGTTTTGTTCATTCCAATGAAAGCGTTTGTCACGGTCGGTACACCGCTGTATATTTATTTCGATGACGCTGCGTTTGCACAGGCGCAGAATGGATGCGGTGTGAAAATGACGACGACGTTGGCGAAAGCGTGGCGCAATGTGCGGGCGGGAGACCGCCTTTATTTGAACGACGGCCAAATTGCAGCGCGGGTCGTGAAAGTGCACGAGCGGCATGTAGAGGCCAAAGTCGTTGCCGATGGCGGAAAGCGAAAAGCGATTAAGCAAGGAACGGGCATCCATCTTCCCGATTCGTTTCTCCATTTGACGGTTCCGCCGCTCACCGACCGCGACCTTGAATGGATTCCGTTCATCGCGAGATGGGCGGATATCGTCGGGCTGTCGTTTGTTCAGGCCCCTCATGACCTGCGAAAGCTTTATCATTTGCTTGCCGAACAAGGGGCTGGTTCTCTCCCGGTGATCGCGAAAATCGAAACGCGGGCGGCGCTTCATAACTTCGTTCGCATCTTGCTTGAGGGATTGAAGTTTCCGGCGTTTGGTGTGATGATTGCGCGCGGCGATTTGGCCCTGGAGATTGGATTTGAACATCTTGCGGCCGCACAGAACGACGTTTTGGCGCTATGCCGGGCGGCTCACATCCCGGTCATTTGGGCGACGCAAGTGCTTGAACAAATGGCGAAAAAGGGAATTCCGTCGCGCGCGGAAATCTCGGATGTTTTTGTTGGAAAACA
Organism: Geobacillus sp. CCR; assembly: GCF_052906625.1. Lineage (NCBI taxonomy): Bacteria > Bacillati > Bacillota > Bacilli > Caryophanales > Anoxybacillaceae > Geobacillus > Geobacillus sp. CCR. The sequence goes on from NZ_JBREBQ010000003.1 coordinate 169,603, forward strand.
GGCGCAATGCATCATGTTGAACAAAGGAAGGCATATTGCGGAGGCGGTGCGCTTATTGTCGTCGTTGTTGGAAAAGGAGGAGAGGCAGAGTGGATCGCTGGCGATGCCGAAAACGGACGGCGAACGGATGAACCTGCTTAACTTGTGGGAGGATGAAGGGTGAGCGTTGGCCACTGCTTCCGCCGTCTGTTTGAGAAATGAGCCGCGCCAAAAAAGGAGTCCTGCTGTGTTAGGGGGCTCCATATTTTTTGTCTAAATGTAAACCTATATAAAAATAAAGTTGACAAATAAAAAACACATCAGGCACAATAGAAACAAATATTTGGAGAGGAGGGAAGATGTGCGAATCCATTCCTTTGTTTGGGCGGCATTTTTTGCCGCGTTGACGGCTGTTGGTGGGTGGATCAAAATTCCGGTGCCGTATGTGCCGTTTACGCTGCAAATCGCGGCGGTGTACTTGGCCGGCTGTCTGCTTGGCCCAAAAATCGGAGCGCTTAGCCAACTTCTATATGTCTTGATTGGGCTGGCGGGCGCGCCCGTGTTTGCGGAAGGAGGCGGGCTCGGTTATATTTGGAAGCCGACGTTTGGCTATTTGCTCGGTTTCATCGCCGGGGCGTATACGTGCGGCTTGCTTGTCCGCCGCTTTCAATGGACAAGAGCGAGAGACATATTGATGGCGAATGCAGCGGCATTGTTGGTCGTGTATGTGTTTGGCTGCGCGTGGCTGTACATAGCGATGAAATGGATCGCGGGGGCTCCGCTTTCCATCGGCCAAACGCTATGGTTCGGCTTTCTTCTCCCGGTGCCGGGAGATCTCGTGCTTTGCGCCGTTTGTTCGGTCATCGCGGCGCGCGTATGGCCGCGCGTCCGACCGATCATGATGACTCGAGGGATGGGGGGATAAGAGAATGGGGCAAGCCATTTTCATGACGGGAACAGGAACAGAAATCGGCAAAACGGTCGTCACTTCCATCGTGGCGTTGGCGCTGGAGCGGCTTGGGATGAGCGTAAGCGTGTTGAAACCGGTTCAGACTGGACTGGCCGAAGACGGGGTGTCGTTTGCCGAACAATATTGGTACGAACGAGTGGCGAAGCTTTCCGCATCAGAAGGCATGTACTATATGGAACCGGCGATGTCGCCGCATTTAGCGGCGAAGTTGACCGGCACGTCCATCGAACCAGAGAGGGTGGCTGAACGGTTGGAATGGTTGAAGCAGCGCTATGATGTGGTGCTCGTCGAAGGAGCGGGAGGGTTGGCCGTTCCGTGGTGTGAGCGCGACGGACGATTCTATATGACGAGTGATTTCCTTCGTGATTATCAGCTGCCGGCGATTCTCGTGTCGCTCTCAAGCCTTGGTGCGATTCATCACGCGGTGACGACGGCGGCGTATGCCGACGCGCAAGGCATTCGTCTGCTTGGCCTGATGTTTAATCAGTTTCAGGAACAAGAGATCATCCACCAAAACAATGTCGAAACGATCGCCGCCTTGCTTCGGCTGCCGGTGCTGGCGGTCGTGCCGCTCCTTCCTGCAGTCTCAAGGAGGGAACTGGAAACCCTAGCTCAGCATTGGATCGAACAAGGAAAGGCGAAACAACTGCTGGAGGTGCTTGGCGTTGGCGTATAGGTACGAGCAATTGGAACAGTGGGACAAGCAGTACGTCTGGCATCCATTTACGCAAATGAAGCAGTATGCCAAAGAACGCCCCTTGATCATTGAACGCGGGCAAGGAAGCTATTTGTACGATGTCGACGGCAACCGGTACTTGGACGGCTATGCGTCGCTATGGGTCAATGTCCACGGCCATAACGATCCGGAGCTGAATGCGGCGCTTCGCGAGCAATTGGAGAAAATTGCCCATTCGACATTGCTTGGTTCGGCGAATGTGCCGTCGATTTTGTTGGCCAAACGGCTGCTTGAATATTGGCCGCACATGTCAAAAGTGTTTTATTCCGATACCGGGGCGGCGGCGGTGGAAATCGCGCTCAAGATCGCCTATCAGTATTGGAAAAACATCGACCCGGTCCAATATGCGAAGAAGAACAAGTTTGTCTCGTTGAAGGAAGCGTACCACGGCGATACGGTCGGGGCGGTGAGCGTTGGCGGCATGGAAACGTTCCACCGCATTTTTGCGCCGCTTTTGTTTGAGCGGATCGAAGTGCCGTCGCCGTACGTGTACCGTATGGACGAATACGGAAGCGAGCAGGAGATCGTCGGCTATTGTTTGCGTGAGCTGGAACGGGTGCTTGAGGAGCAGCACGATCAAATCGCCGCGGTTGTCATCGAGCCGCTTGTGCAAGGAGCGGCGGGGATCATCGTCCATCCGCGCGGGTTTTTAAAAGGAGTGGAAAGGCTTTGCCGCCGGTATGGGGTGCTCTTCATTTGCGACGAGGTCGCCGTCGGCTTTGGCCGCACCGGCACGATGTTCGCTTGTGAGCAGGAAGAGGTGAAGCCTGATCTTGTCTGCCTTGGGAAAGGGATTACTGGAGGATATTTGCCGCTCGCGGCCACACTGGTCACGGAAGAGATTTATGCGGCATTTCTCGGCGATGTGGACGAAGACAAAACGTTTTACCACGGCCATACGTATACGGGGAATCAGCTCACTTGTTCCGTTGCGCTGAAAAACATTGAGCTCATCGAAAAACGCAGCTTGATTGACAGCGTAAAGCGGAAGGCGCGCCGGCTGGCCGAATGGCTTGAGCGGTTGTATGAAATTCCAATTGTTGGCGACATCCGGCAAAAAGGCTTGATGTGCGGCATTGAAATCGTGAAAGACCGAAGAACGAAAGAAGTGTTTCCGCGCGCGGCCATGGTGGAGCACCGGATCATCCTTGAGGCGCGCCGGAGGGGGCTTGTCATCCGTCCGCTCGGCCCGGTGTTGACGTTCATACCAGTTCTTTCGATGAGCGAAGACGAAATGGCTGAGGCGGTGCGCATTTTGTTCGATTCGCTTGCCTGTTTGTACGAACAGGCGCGCGCAGAGTTTCTATAAGCGGGGGCGGCGGACAGTAACGGGTTCGGTTCAGAAGTACAAAATCAAAAAAAACAGTACAAATAACAGCGTAATTAGCACAAAATTCGAACTAAATTTAACAAGGTAAAAAGCACATTAAAACGCTTGGGTTTATTCCAAGCGTTTTAAACTAAAATTATATTGACTTGTTAAATCAAGACTGTTACTAAAAGGTTACTACCGTACTTCAATTACAAAGGCATAACTTGAATCTCCCTTTTCCCATCTTGCTGAAACATCATACACATAAACACCTTTTTCTTTTGGTAATAGTATCACATTATCATTTATTGGAACATTTTCTGTTTTTATATTTGTAAGCCATCTATTTACTACTAATGTATTTTCTTTAGGCTCGTCTTTGAATTCTATTTTCAATTGGGAATTTGGTGGTACAACCACAGGTTTTAGTTCTTGATTTTTAATGAGTTCTGGCGGAGAACTTGTATCAGCACAAACAGAATTAAGTAATCCATTCCAACAATACGAACCTTGTGTCACTTCTACCTTTTTTTCTCCAACAGTTATGGTTGGTAAAGGTGGTTTAGCACTAAATAGTCCAATAACAAAATAACCACCAATGCCTAACACAATTAATACTAATAATGGAATTAAAAACTTTTTCATACACTTCCCTCCTCGTGGGTTAATTTTCCCTTTGCTAATTTTCTAAGTAATCTATATATTACCCGTGGTGCTAGTTGAGCTTTAGCGCTCAACTAGCCCAAGTGTAACCAGGGAATAAGCTAACAATATACCGTCTAGTGCCACTTCAAATCCGATAATCGAATTGGCTCGGATCCCCGTGATGCG